>NZ_AFOC01000039.1:0-31403 GCF_000224455.1 endosymbiont of Riftia pachyptila (vent Ph05) | reverse complement strand
ACAAGGTGTAAGCCGCGCCGATGATCAGCGTGGTCGCCGCCAGGAAGGCATACCAGAAGTCGGCCTGGAAGCTGGCCAGAATCACCATGAACTCGCCGACGAAACCGGAGGTGCCAGGCAGACCTGCATTGGCCATGGCAAAGAAGACCATGAAGGCGCCAAACACCGGCATGGTGTTGATCACACCACCGTAGTCGCCGATCTCACGGCTGTGCAGTCGATCGTAGAGAACCCCCACGCAGAGGAACATCGCCGCTGAGATAAAGCCGTGGGAGACCATCTGCACCATGCCACCCTCAACACCGAGGATTGCACCGGAGGCATCGCTGGAACCAGAAGATATGGTGAAGACGATGAAGAAGCCGAGGGTGACAAACCCCATATGGGCGATCGACGAATAGGCGATCAGCTTCTTCATGTCCTGCTGTACCAGCGCAACAAAACCGATATAGACCACCGCGATCAACGACATACCGATGATCAGCCAGTCGAGTGTGTGACTGGCATCGGGTGTGATCGGCAGACTGAAGCGCAGGAAGCCATAGCCTCCGATCTTCAGCATGATCGCCGCCAGGATCACAGAACCGCCAGTGGGCGCCTCGACATGGGCATCCGGCAACCAGGTGTGGACCGGCCACATCGGCACCTTCACGGCAAACGCCAGCAGAAAGGCGATAAAGATCAGGATCTGTTCGTTCAGGCCCAGCTTGAGGTCATGAAAACCGAGGATCTCGAAACTGCCCGACTGAAAGAACATATAAATCAGTGCGACCAGCATGAAGACTGAGCCAAGAAAAGTGTAGAGGAAAAACTTGATGGTGGCGTAGACGCGATTCGGCCCACCCCAGACACCGATGATGACGAACATCGGAATCAGCATCGATTCCCAGAATACATAGAAGAGCATCGCATCAAGGGCAGAGAAGACGCCCACCATGACACCCTCCATGATCAGGAAGGCCGCCATGTATTGTGAGGGTTTGTACTGAATCACCTCCCAACCGGCGATCACCACTAGAGGGGTGATGAAGGTGGTCAACACGATCAACGGCATCGAGATGCCATCGACGCCCATGTAATACTCGATATTGAGCAGAGGGATCCAGGCAGCGCGCTCGACAAACTGCATCTCGGCGGTCGAGCTATCGAAGCCGAACCAGAGTGGCAGACTCACGATAAAGGTGAGCAGCGCAATGATCAGTGCAGTCCAGCGAGTTGCATTAGGTTCACGATCACCACTGGCGAGCACCACGGCGCCGCCGATGATAGGCAGCCAAACGGTAAGGCTGAGGATTGGCCAATCCGCAATCATGCTTTGTATCCTTCGTCTTCTTATACAATCACGAACCAGGTCAGCATCAGCAGCAGACCCAGAATCATGGCAATCGCATAGTGATAGAGGTAACCGGTCTGCACATGCCGCACCACACCGGCAATCCAGCCCACGCTGCGCGCTGATCCGTTGACCAGCAGGCCATCGATCAAAGTGCGGTCACCGACAAACCAGAACAGCTTACCGATCAGGCGGCTGCCACCGGCAAACACCAGCTGATAGGCCTCATCGAACCAGTACTTTTTATCCAGCAGAGTGTAGAGCGGCGCTGCCTTCGACTTGATCCGCTCGGCAATTGACGGATCCTTCATATAGATGTACCAGGCGGTGAGAAAACCACCCAGTGCCAACCAGAACGGCAGCCCCATCATGCCATGCAGGATAAAGCCTGCTGAACCGTGGAATTGCTCACCCATTTCGGCCAGCACATTATGCTGCGCTGACACATGCAGCACACCGCTGAACCAGTCACCAAACAGCATCGGTTCTATAGTCAGATAGCCGAGACCAACGGATGGGATCGCCAACAGAATCAGCGGTATCGTCACCACCTTTGGGGTCTCATGGATATGCTCTTTGGCATGTTCATCACGCGGCCCCTCGCCATGGAACACCAGAAAGAACATGCGGAAGCTGTAGAGCGCGGTGACAAACACCCCGGCCACCACCAGCAGATAGGCATAGCCTGCGCCCGCCACGCTGGAGTGGTGCACCGCTTCGATGATCGCATCTTTGGAGAAGAAGCCGGAGAAGCCGGGGAAACCGATCAGCGCCAGTGAACCGATCAGCGAGGTCCAGTAGGTGATCGGCATGTACTTCTTAATGCCACCCATGTTGCGGATATCTTGATCGTGATGCATACCGATGATCACAGAGCCGGCGGCAAGGAACAGCAGCGCCTTGAAGAAAGCGTGAGTCATCAGGTGGAAGATACCAGCGGCATAGGCCGATGCGCCCAGCGCCACCATCATGTAACCCAGCTGTGACAGGGTCGAATAGGCCACCACCCGTTTGATATCGTTCTGCACTATGCCGATCAGGCCAGTGAAGAAAGCGGTGGTGGCACCGATCACCAGCACAAAACTGAGCGCGGTCTCGGACAACTCATAGAGCGGCGACATACGCGCCACCATAAAGATACCGGCAGTGACCATGGTCGCAGCGTGGATCAACGCGGAGATCGGCGTCGGGCCTTCCATCGAGTCGGGCAGCCAGACATGCAGCGGCACCTGCGCCGACTTACCCATGGCGCCGATAAACAGCAAGATACCGATCGCCGACATCAGTGAGACACCGCCAAAGATATCGATCTGCTTGTCGGCAAAGCCCTTGCTTGGATCCATCGCCAGCTCGAACACCTCGCGATAATCGAGACTGCCGAAGTACATCACAATCGCGGCAATGCCGAGAATAAAGCCAAAGTCACCCACCCGGTTGACCAGAAACGCCTTCAGGTTGGCAAAGATTGCAGTCGGACGCACCGACCAGAAGCCGATCAGCAAATAGGAGACCAGGCCCACCGCCTCCCAGCCGAAGAACAGCTGCATGAAGTTGTTGGACATCACCAACATCAACATAGAGAAGGTGAACAACGAGATGTAGCTGAAGAAACGCTGGTAGCTATTGCGCCCGGCAAGACTCTCTTTCGGCCAGTTGTGCTCGTCATCCGCCATGTAACCGATGGTGTAGACATGCACGCAGAAGGAGACAAAGGTCACCACGCTGATCATCACGGCGGTCAGCTGATCAACCAGAAAGCCCACCTCCATGTTGATTCCGCCACTCACCATCCAGGTGTAAATCGGACCATTGAAAACCGCTTCAGCGTCGAGCGCAAAGCGCTTCAGAGTATAGAGCGACAGCAGCGCGGCGATGCCAACGCCCGTGGTGGTCACCCAGTGGGCACCCTTGCGACCGATACTGCCACCAAGGAAACCCGCGATAATGGCGCCCAACAGAGGAGCCAATACTATGATGAGGTATATATTTTCCATGGTTGTCTGTTTTCTACGCTATCCCCGGTCGAACGGTTCCCCGAACGCCCACTACAGCCCATTTGCAGAAATCTGCTCTGCACCTTGCCATTCTGATTCATGCGGAGCACGACATCGCGCACCCGCGCCGCACACTACCCCTTCAGGGCATCCATATCCTCAACATTGATGCTGCGCCTGCTGCGGAACAGCACCACCAGCAGCGCCAACCCGATCGCCGCCTCTGCTGCGGCCACCGTCAGGATAAAGAAGACGAACACCTGACCCGCGCTATCCCCGAGAAAATGGGAGAAGGCAACAAAGTTGATATTGACCGCCAACAGCATCAACTCGATACACATCAGCAGGATGATCACGTTCTTACGATTCAGGAAGATGCCTGCAATGCTCAGGGCAAACAGGATGGCACCCACTACAAGATAATCTGAAAGCGCTATCACAGACCCAACTCCTAACTCTTCTCTGCGTCCATCTGCACCATCCGCACCCGATCAGCACGCTTCACCACCACCTGTTGGGATGGATCGATGCTCTTGTTCTCGGGACGTTTACGCATGGTCAGTCTGATTGCAGCAATAATCGCCACCAGCAGGATCACCGCGGCAATCTCAAACGGATACATATAGACCGTGTAGAGCACGCTGCCGAGCTCCTCTGTATTGCTGTAGTCGGCTGCATGACGCGCAGGCGCTGCAAACTTCTCAAGACCAAAGTTCTGTGGTCCCACCACCAGCAACAGCTCTGCGCCCATCGCCACTGCCATCACCAGTCCGACCGGCAGATAGCGAATAAAGCCTGCCCGGAGGGTGGCGATCTCAATATCGAGCATCATCACCACAAACAGGAACAGCACCATCACCGCACCGACGTAGACCAGCACCAGGGTCATCGCGAGAAACTCCGCCTCCGCCAGCAGCCAGAGCCCGCTGGTTGCGATAAACGCAACGATCAAAAACAGCGCCGAGTGCACCGGATTACGCCGGGTGATCACCATCGTGGCGGCAAAGATCAGGAGCGCCGCCAAAACATAAAAGACAATCTTTTCAAAGGTCATCGGGGTCATCCAACCGGGTTGGCTAATCTTCCAGGCTCAGCGATATCTCGCCTGGGCCTCGATATCTGCTGCGAGCTGGGCCTCATACTTATCGCCCAGCGCCAGCAATTTCTGTTTTGTCATCACCGCATCTTCTCGGTTCTCAAAGTGATACTCGTAGATGCGGGTTTCGACGATCGCGTCCACCGGGCAGGACTCCTGACAGTAACCGCAGAAGATGCACTTGAACAGATCGATGTCGTAGCGTGTGGTGCGCCGCGAACCATCCTCACGGGGCGAAGCTTCGATAGTGATCGCCAGCGCCGGACAAGTCGCCTCACACAGCTTGCAGGCGATACAACGCTCCTCGCCGCTGGCATAGCGACGTTGCGCGTGCAGACCACGAAAGCGCGGCGAGACTGGCGCCTTCTCCTCCGGATACATCACCGTGAACTTGCGCTTAAACAGGTAGCGTCCGGTCAGCCGCAAGCCACGCAACAGCTCCAGCAGGAACAGGCTCTTGAAATAGTTGGTCAGTGCATTCATTGGTCAGAGCCTCTCAATCGAACCACCAGGGGAGCTGATAGACCACCGCCAGACCCACCACTGCGATCCAGACGATGGTGATCGGGATGAACACTTTCCAGCCGAGCCGCATGATCTGGTCATAGCGGTAACGCGGAAAGGTCGCACGCAACCATAGAAACAGAAACATGAAGAACGCGGTCTTAAACACCAACCAGACAAAACCAGGCACCCAGTCGAACAGCGCACCGAGCACCGGCCAGCCTTCAAAGGGGGAGAGCCAGCCACCCATGAACATCAGCGCGGTCAGCGCCGAGATCAGGATCATGTTGGCGTACTCGGCGAGAAAGAAGGCAGCAAACGTCATGCCCGAATAGTCGATATGAAACCCCGCCACGATCTCCGACTCACCCTCCGCTACGTCGAATGGCGCACGGTTCGACTCTGCCACGCCGGAGATTACATAGACCACAAACAGCGGCAACAATGGCAGCCAGAACCAGGAGAAGAGCCCGCCGTGCTGGGCATTGACGATGGCGCCCAGATTCAGGCTACCCGCCGCCACCAGCACGCCCACCAGAGCAAAGCCCATGGCGATCTCGTAGGAGACGATCTGCGCTGCGGAGCGCATTGCGCCAAGAAAGGCATATTTTGAGTTGGAGGCCCAACCGGCGATGATCACACCGTAGACCCCCAGCGAGGTCATCGCCAGGATATAGAGCAGACCGGCATTGATATTCGCCAGCACCAGCTCCTCACTGAACGGGAACACCGCCCAGGCGGCCAGTGCCGGCCCCAGAAACAGCGCCGGCGCAATCACGAACAAGATCTTGTTGGCGCTGCTCGGGATGACGATCTCTTTGAACATCAGCTTGACCGCGTCGGCGATCGGCTGCAGCCAGCCCTTCGGCCCGACCCGGTTGGGGCCGACACGCACCTGCATGTAGCCGATGATCTTGCGCTCGGCATAGGTGAAGTAGGCCACCAGCAACATCAGCGGCGCAACGATCGCCACGATCTTCAGCAGGGTCCAGATCAGGGTCTGCAACCCCGCCGGCAGGAGTTCCCAGATGCTGATAAAAAATTCCATCGCTTACGCCTTCTCCAGGGTCACTTCGCCAAACTGTGGGCCCAGCGCCTGCGTGCCCTCCAGCCCGCTTGGAATCCAGACACATCCAGCGGGAACCCGTTCATCCACCTGCAACAGCAACTCGGCCCGGTTACCGTTCTGATCAGCGACCACCGAGGCGCCATCCTCCAGCCCGGCCTGACGCGCCACCTTACCATTCACGCGAATCAGCGCCGCTCGGGCATCCCCGGTCTGCTGCAACGATTTGGCCTGGCGCACCAGCAGATCAGAAGCGTAGATCGGCACCTCACCGACTCGCATCAGGCTACTGCCGCCACTTGCCAGCTCCACCGACTCGACTCTGCCAACCTGGTTATCAGGGATCGCACCGTCGCACACTGCAGCCAGCTCGTCGCGCACCTCTTCACAAGCGGTGTAGTCAAAGCCCTGCAGATCAAGCAGATTGCCCAAAACCCGCAATACCTTCCAAGCCGGACGTGCCTCGCCCTGTGGCTTGACCGCACCACGGAACGACTGCCACTCGCCCGCCGCATTCACATAGCTACCGGCGGTCTCGGCGAAAGCTGCCACCGGCAGCTGGATATCGGCACAGCTGTCGAGAGAGGCCGTGCGATGGGTGGTCAGCGCCACCACCAGATCAGCGCTCTTCAGAGCTGACTGGGCGACAGCCGGATCCCAGCAGTCTGCCGCCGGCTCCACACCCATCAGCAGATAGGCCTTGAGCGGCAGTTTGAGCATCTTCAGCGCATCGTTGCCAGAATCCGCAGCACGTTTCGCGCCGGGCAGTAGATGGGGCGCCGCACCCGCCAGCCGGGCCCCCACACTGTTGGCGGCGGCGGGGACCAACGCGAGCTTCGCCGCTGCCGCTTCAGCCACTGCCGCGGCGAGTCCACAGAGGATGGAGTAGTCGGGATGCGCCGAGGCCAGGGCGCCCAACATTACGCATGCATTGTTGGCCTGCTTCAGGGCGTTCGCTGCAGCCTTGGCAGCCTCATCCGCCTTGGCAGCCTTGATCAACTTGCCCAGAGCGCCATCCGTGGAGGCACCCAGCGCACCGGCGATAGCCGCCAGCCTACTGACCATCTCTGCCGGGCTGCAGACCTGTTGCTCGGCGACATAGTTCAGGTCCAACTGCAGCGGCGTGATGTAGCGGATATCCGCCCCATCCAACACCGCCTTGCGCAGGCGGTGCCCGAGAATCGGTTGTTCTTTACGTAGATTGCAGCCGACCAGCAGCGCCGCATCGAGCTGTTCAAGATCAGCGATCGGCATGCCCAGCCAAGCCAGTTCAGGCTCGGCGCCATCCAGGCGGAAATCGCCCTGGCGCAGGCGGTGGTCGATATGATTGCTGCCGAGACCACGAGTGATCTTCTGCGCCAGGTAGAGCTCTTCAAGCGTCGATGTGGGCGACACTAGGCTGCCGATCTGATCGCCACTGCCCACCTCACGCAGGCCCGCGGCCGCCATCTCCAGCGCCATCTCCCAGCTGCTCTCCTGCCACTCGCCATTCTTCTTCACCATCGGGCTGGTAAGGCGATTGTCGCTGTTCAGCCCTTCGTAGCTGAAGCGGTCGCGATCGGAGATCCAACTCTCGTTGATCGACTCGTTGTCGCGCGGATGGACCCGCATCACGCGGTTACCACGCAGATGCAGGTTGATATTGGAACCCACTGCGTCGTGGGGTGCGATGCCTTCGACTTGGACCAATTCCCAAGCGCGGGCGGAGAAGCGAAAGGGTTTGGAGGTCAGCGCGCCCACCGGGCAGAGATCGATGATGTTACCGGAGAGCTCCGAATCGACAGTCTTCGCCACATAGGTACCGATCACCATGTGCTCACCGCGACCGGTGGCACCCAGTTCGCGGATGCCGGCGATCTCGTCACCGAAGCGCACACAGCGCGTACAGTGGATGCAGCGGGTCATATCGGTGGCGATCAGCGGACCAATATCCTTCTGCGGCACCACCCGCTTGCCCTCGGCAAAGCGGGAGACATCACTGCCGTAGCCCATCGCCACGTCCTGCAGCTCACACTCACCACCCTGGTCACAAATTGGGCAATCGAGCGGATGGTTGATCAGCAGAAACTCCATGGTGCCCTTCTGCGCTGCCAGCGCCTTGGGCGAGCGGGTCTGCACCTTCATGCCATCCATTACCGGCGTGGCGCAAGCTGGCATCGGCTTGGGGGCGTTTTCCACCTCCACCAGACACTGGCGGCAGTTGGCGGAGATCGACAGTTTTTTGTGATAACAGAATCGAGGGATGCTGATGCCTGCCTCATCGGTGACTTCGATGAGCATCGCGCCGGGCTTCACCTGCAGCGGCTGGCCGTTCACCTCGATGGTTACCATGGATTCCTCAGTCATTGGCGTGCTTCGTCCCTTTACTGAGTCTGGCCATTACCGACCATGCATCTCTGATGATCGATGTGGTATTGGAATTCATCCCGGAAGTACTTGAGCATGCCCTGCACCGGCATTGCTGCCGCATCGCCCAAGGCGCAGATGGTGTGTCCGGCGATCTTCGCAGCCACATCATCCAGCAGATCCAGATCCTCCTGGCAACCCTTGCCGTTCTCGATCCGGCTCACCACTCGATAGAGCCAGCCGGTGCCTTCCCGGCAGGGGGTGCACTGACCGCAGGACTCTTCATGGTAGAAGTAGGACATGCGTTCCAGCACCCTGACCATGCAGTTGGTGTCGTCGAGCACGATTACCGCGCCTGAGCCCAACATCGAACCGGCGTTGGCGATGGCATCGTAGTCCATGGTCAGATCCATCATCATCTCGCCGGGGATGACCGGCGAGGAGGAACCGCCGGGGATCACCGCCTTGATCTTGCGCCCATCCTTCATGCCACCGGCCATCTCCAACAGCTCAGAGAAGGGGGTGCCCATGGGGATCTCGAACACACCGGGGTTGTTCAGATTGCCGGAGATGGAGAAGAGTTTGGAACCGCCGCTGTTCTTTACGCCCACGTCAGCGAACCACTTACCGCCCTTCTCCAGGATCATCGGGATCGAGGCGAGGGATTCGGTATTGTTGATGATGGTGGGTCGGCCGTAGAGACCAAAGTGGGCCGGAAACGGCGGCTTGAAGCGCGGCTGCCCCTTTTTACCCTCGATCGACTCGAGCAGCGCGGTCTCCTCACCGCAGACGTAGGCACCCGCGCCAAGGTGGGCGTGCAGTTCAAAGTCAAAGCCGGAACCGAACAGATCCTCACCGAGCAAGCCGGCTGCGCGGGCCTCTTCCAGGGCCGCCTCGAAACGTTCGTAAGGTTCCCAGAACTCACCGCGGATGTAATTGTAGCCGCAGGTAGCGCCGATGCAGTAGCCGGCGATGATCATGCCCTCGATCAGCTGATGCGGGTTGTAGCGCAGGATGTCGCGATCCTTGAAGGTACCTGGCTCGCCCTCGTCCGAGTTGCAAACCACATATTTCTGACCCGGTGCGTTGCGGGTGATAAAGCTCCACTTCAGACCGGTGGGAAAGCCCGCGCCGCCACGGCCGCGCAGACCGGATTGCTTTACCTCTTCGATGAGCTGTTCGGGCGGTGTCTTCTCTTTGAGGATCTTCTTCAGTACCTCATAGCCGCCACGGCTCTGGTACTGCTCCAGTAGCCAGGGACGCTCCTGATCGAGGTTACGTAAACAGACTTCGTTCGCCATCCGCCTACTCCAGCCCATCGAGGATCGAATCGACGATCTCGGGGGTAAGGTTTTCGTAATACTGTCGTCCGATCTGCATCATCGGTGCGCCACCGCAGGCACCCAGGCACTCCACCTCTTTCAGAGTGAAGCGGCCATCTTCAGTGGTCTGCCCGAGACCGATGCCGAGACGTTTCTCCAGATGCTCGACGATGCGATCGGAGTTGTTGATCATGCAGGAGACGTTGGTGCAGATGCAGATCTTATGCTTGCCGACCGGTTTCAGCTCATACATCGAGTAGAAAGTCGCCACCTCGTAGACCGCAATCGGCGCCATATCGAGATAGGCAGCCACGTCGTCCATCAGCGCAGTGGTCAGCCAGCCGCCATTGGCGTCCTGGACGATACGCAGTGCGGCCATCACTGCAGACTGCCTCCACTCCGCCGGGTATTTTGCTACCCAACGGTCGATCTCTTCTCGCACCTCAGAGGAGAAGAGTTCCACTTTGTTGTTTGCTTCTGTCGTGCTCATTTCACAGCTCTAGCGGTCGATCTCACCAAAGACCACGTCCATGGTGCCGATCACAGCCACCACATCCGCAAGCATATGCCCCTTAACCATCTCATCCATCGCGGCGAGGTGGGCAAAACCCGGCGCACGAATCTTCAGACGGTAGGGCTTATTGGCACCGTCAGAAATGATGTAACAGCCGAATTCGCCTTTGGGTGCCTCCACCGCAGCGTAGACTTCACCGGCTGGTGGGCAATAGCCTTCGCTGAATAGCTTGAAGTGGTGGATCAACCCCTCCATATCGCCCTTCATGTCAGACCGGCTCGGCGGCGCAATCTTGTGATCGTCGACCATCACCGGCCCCGGGTTGTTGCGCAGCCATTCGACGCACTGCTTGATGATACGGTTGGACTGGCGCAACTCTTCGATGCGCACCAGATAACGGTCATAGCTATCGCCGGTGACACCCACCGGGATATCGAAATCGACCTTATCGTAGGCGGCGTAGGACTGCTTCTTGCGCAGATCCCACTCAACTCCTGAACCGCGCAGCATCGGCCCCGTAAAACCCAACTGCAGCGCCCGTTCCGGCGAGACCACACCAATCCCGACGGTGCGCTGTTTCCAGATCCGGTTGTCGGTCAACAGGGTCTCATACTCGTCGACCAGGGCTGGGAAGCGATCGGCGAAATCCCCGATGAAGTCGAGCAGCGAACCCTGCCGAGCCTCATTGCGCCGGCCCACGTCGCGGCCGGTGGTCCACTGACTCTGCTGGTACTGCGGCATCTGATCCGGTAGATCGCGATAGACGCCACCCGGGCGATAGTAGGCGGCGTGCATACGCGCGCCGGAGACCGCCTCGTAGCAGTCCATCAGATCCTCACGTTCACGAAAGGCGTAGAGGAAGACCGTCATCGCGCCAACATCGAGCGCATGGGTGCCGAGCCACATCAGATGGTTGAGGATGCGGGTAATCTCGTCGAACATGGTGCGGATATACTGCGCACGCAGTGGCACCTCCACCCCCAGCAACTTCTCGATGGCCAGCACATAGCCGTGCTCGTTACACATCATCGAGACGTAGTCGAGGCGGTCCATGTAGGGAATGCTTTGGTTATAGGGCTTGGACTCTGCCAGCTTCTCGGTGGCGCGATGCAGTAGACCAATGTGCGGATCGGCGCGCTCGATCACCTCGCCGTCCATCTCCAGCACCAGGCGCAATACGCCGTGGGCAGCCGGGTGCTGGGGACCAAAGTTCAGGGTGTAGTTGCGAATCTCAGGCATCAGCGGAGTCCTGCTGTTCAGGCGATTCACCGGCAGCGCTGCTGCTGTTGCTGTTGCGAACCACGCGGGGCACCAGGGTGCGTGACTCGATACTCACCGGCTCGTAGATAACACGCTGCTGCTCGGGGTCGTAACGCATCTCGACCTGACCAATGAGAGGAAAATCTTTACGGAACGGATGGCCGATAAAACCGTAGTCGGTGAGGATGCGACGCAGATCGGGATGTCCATCGAAGAGGATGCCATAGAGATCGAAGGCCTCGCGTTCGAACCAGTCAGCGCCTCGCCATACCTCGACCACAGAAGGCACCACGGGCTGCCCAGTATCACCAAACACGCGCAGCCGCAGCCGCATGTTATTGGTCACCGAAAGCAGATGGTAGACAACGGCGAAACGTTCCTCGGCATCTAACTGAAGCTCCGCATCCCGCTGGACACCGCGCCCAAAACCCTGCGCTGAGGCCTGCTCGGTCTGCCATTCGCCCTGACCGTAAGTCGAGTAGTCGACACCACAGACGTCGATGACCTCTTCGAAACGAAATACATCTTCGTCACGCAGCGCAACGGCAACTTCGAGCAGCCGTTGCCGCGGCACCCGCATTGTCACCTCACCAAGGGTATGCACGACGTCGCATCCCAGCGCGGAGAAACGCTCCTCGAGATCCCCAACCAATCCTTGGAGGCGCAGCTGCATCGGTGATTGCTCGTTAGAACTCATATCCTCTCCACCTAGCGGGCGATCGTACAGGTACGCCGAATCTTATCCTGCAACTGGATTATCCCGTACAGCAGCGCCTCCGCGGTGGGCGGACAGCCAGGCACGTAAATATCCACCGGCACCACGCGGTCGCAGCCACGCACCACCGCGTAGGAGTAATGATAGTAGCCACCACCGTTGGCACAGGAACCCATGGAGATCACCCAACGCGGCTCGGCCATCTGGTCGTAGACCTTGCGCAGCGCCGGCGCCATCTTGTTGACTAGAGTACCGGCAACGATCATCACGTCAGACTGACGGGGACTGGGGCGAAATACGATGCCAAAGCGATCCATATCGTAACGGGCTGCAGCCGCATGCATCATCTCTACCGCACAGCAGGCGAGGCCAAACGTCATTGGCCAGAGCGATCCGGTACGCGCCCAGTTGATCAGCTTATCGGCTGTCGTGGTGATCACGCCCTCTTCAAGGATGCCTTCTATTCCCACTCGAGCGCTCCCTTCTTCCATTCATAGATGAAGCCGATGACCAGGATACCGAGAAACAGCATCATCGCCAGGTAGCCGACCATGCCGATCTTCTCCAGCACCACAGCCCAGGGGAATAGGAAGGCAATCTCCAGATCGAAGATTATGAAGAGGATCGCCACCAGATAAAAACGCACATCAAACTTCATGCGCCCATCTTCAAAGGCCTCGAAACCACACTCATAGGGTGACAGCTTCTCGCTATCGGGCTTGCGCGTTCCCAACAGGAAACCCATACCGATAACCACAGCCCCTATCACGATCGCCACCCCAACAAAGATCAGGATGGGCAAATAGTTTTCTAGCATTATTATGCCGCCCCCTCCGGACGATCAGCCTTTCGTTTTGCACGAACTATCTGGGGCGAAAAGTCTAAAGCAGACACCCCCCTCTGTCAAGCTAGTCACTTTATATATTTTCTTTAATATCAATTAGTTATACCGCTTTTGCTGGCATAAAAAAACGGTGTCACCGAGACTCCGATGATACCGTTCAGAGATGGTGCCGATGGCCGGATTTGAACCGGCACGGCTTACGCCACTACCCCCTCAAGATAGCGTGTCTACCAATTCCACCACATCGGCAAATTTTGTCTTACTCGCCCCCTGCAGGCTTAGGAACATCTGCTTCAAGCGCCGCGGGCACAGGAACATCTGCTTCAGGCGCTGCAGGCGCAGCCACCACTGGCAGATCTGAGGCACTCTCCTGCTGCTCGATAACCGCTGCCGGCGCATCACCAACCGCATCCATCAAACCCTCAGGCTCGCGTTTCTGGCTGGCAAAAACGGCCAGCGCGATACTGGTAATAAAAAACAGCGCCGCCAGCAGCGCTGTCGCCCTGGAGAGGAAGGATGCCGAACCCTGTGCGCCAAACACAGTGGCAGAGGCTCCACTACCAAAGGCGGCACCCGCATCCGCGCCCTTGCCATGCTGCATCAGCACCAGCCCTATCAGGCCGATGGCAAGAAACAAATGAAAAACTACCAGTATCGTCTGCATTATTTGATTCGTCGTTACCGCAACACTTAATTGGCAGCGGTGCAAATACCCAGAAAATCCTCGGCAACCAAGGACGCACCACCGATCAGACCACCATCGATATCCGGCTTGCCAATCAACTCTTTGGCATTACCAGGCTTCATCGAGCCACCGTAGAGGATCCGCATACCCTCGGCAACCTCGGCACTCTTCTCCGCGATCCGTCCGCGGATAAAGGCATGCACATCCTGCGCCTGCTCAGGAGTCGCCGTCTTGCCGGTGCCGATTGCCCAGACCGGCTCATAGGCGATCACGCCACATGCCAGTCCATCCACGCCCACCAGATCGATGACCGCATCGAGCTGACGTGCGCAAACATCCTCGGTGATGCCCTGCTCACGCTCCTCAAGGGTCTCACCGACACAGAGGATCGGCACCAGACCGCCAGCGCGCGCGGCGGCGAACTTCTTCGCCACCAGCTCGTCGCTTTCGCCGTGATAGCTACGGCGCTCGGAGTGACCGACGATCGCATACTTGCAGCCAAAGTCATTCAGCATGGAACCGGCAATCTCACCAGTATAGGCGCCAGAGACCTCGACAGAGAGATCCTGACCACCCCAGCTGATGGCGCTGCCATCCAGCAACTTCTGAACCTCAGGAATAAAGACGTAGGGCGGGCAGACCGCCACCTCAGCATTGCTCACGGCATCGATACCCGACTTGAGGCCTTCGAGCAGCTCCCGGACACTCTCCAGAGAACCGTTCATTTTCCAGTTGCCTGCAACCAGAGGCTTACGCATCTTCCTGAACTCCTGCTACTGAATAAGGCGCGCTAGCTTACAGCCCAGCGCCTGCAAAATCAACGACGAAACGGCTTTTTTCAAGCCTGTTTCGGGCCTGAGCTATGTTGCCAAACACCCTCCGACCAGCCATGGGGACTCCGACAAGATTCAGGCCGACTCCCGCACCACATCAGCCAGCCGCTGCCCCAGATCGAGGATCTGCTGCTCGTCCTGGCCCTCCAACATCACGCGGATCAGCGGCTCGGTACCTGAGGGCCGCAGCAGCACCCGACCCCGCTTGCCCAGCTCCACCTCGACCTCTCGCACACTCCGCTCGATCGTCTCCGAGCCCATCACCTCGGCCGCCGGGCGTTCGCCCAGGCGCACATTGATCAGCGTCTGCGGGTATTTACCCATACCGGATGCCAGCTCACGCAACGACCGGCCAGTCTGTTTGATCTCCGCCAGCACCTGCAGCGCCGAGACGATACCATCACCGGTCGTGGTGCGATCAAGGCAGATGATATGCCCCGACTGCTCGCCGCCCAGCAGCCAACCCTTCTTCTTCAGCTTCTCCATGATGTAGCGATCACCCACGTTGGTCCGCTCGAACACCACGCCTTGATCCTTCAGGGCATTTTCCAGACCAAGATTGCTCATCAGGGTACCGACCACGGCCCCTTTGAGCATACCTTCGCGCAGCCGCGAGCAGGCGATAATGTAGAGGATCTCATCACCATCGACCTCCGTACCCTCGTCATCGACCATGATCAGCCGGTCACCATCACCATCCAGCGCGATACCCAGATCAGCCTGGTTATCGAGCACTGCCTGGCTGAGATATTCCGGGTGGGTCGAGCCGACGCCATCGTTGATATTCAGCCCATTCGGCTCATTGCCGATGGCGATCACATCCGCGCCCAGCTCATCCAGTACGAAGGGGGCGATGTTGTAGGTGGCACCATGGGCACAGTCGACCACGATCTTCATCCCCGCCAGACTCATACCCAGCGGAATGGTCGACTTGCAGAACTCGATGTAGCGACCCTCGGCATCATCCACCCGGTCGGCGCGCCCCAGATCGGCCGCCTCGACAGTGAACATCGGCTTATCCATCTGCGCCTCGATCGCCAGTTCCACCTCATCGGGAAGCTTGCAACCCTGCGCGGAGAAGAATTTGATGCCGTTGTCCTGATAGGGGTTGTGCGAGGCGCTGATCACTATGCCCGCCTGGGCATGCAGAGTGCGAGTCAAATAAGCGATACCGGGGGTCGGCATCGGCCCCAGCAGACGGATATTGACACCGGCCGCCGAAAGCCCGGCCTCCAGGGCCGACTCCAGCAGATAGCCGGAGAGGCGGGTATCTTTACCGATCAATACGCGACTGTTGGCCTCCTGACCGAGCACCCGACCAACCGACCACCCAAGCTTCAGAACAAACTCAGGGGTGATCGCCCCCTCGCCCAGACGACCACGGATACCATCGGTTCCAAAATAGCGTCGCTCCACTCTCTCCTCCTTATCTTTTGCCGACACCCGGAGGGTGTTCCAAGTCAATTTGAAAGCCCAAAAGCAAGATCACCACCGCCTACGACGGCAAGCAGAGAATAATACGTTTTTTATATGACGGCTGATGCGACCCGGAGCGCATCTACAGTCGCCCGCACATCGTGGCTGCGGATCACTCTAGCGCCGTTGGCAACCGCCATCACCGCCGCCGCCAGACTGCCGTAGAGACGCTGCCCCACCGGTGCATCATCAAGTAGCGCACCGATCATCGACTTGCGTGAGATCCCCACCAGCAGCGGCGCCCCCAATCCGGCGAGCGCTGGCAGCCCCTTTAGCAACGCAAGATTGTGCTCCAGAGTCTTACCGAAACCAAACCCCGGGTCGAGCAGGATCTGCCCGGCAGCGATGCCAGCCTGCTCGCAGGCGGCCATCCGCTGGCGCAGAAACGCCGCCACCTCGGCCACCACATCCTGATAGTGAGGGGAGGATTGCATGCTACGCGGCTCACCCTGCATGTGCATCAGACAGACTGGCACCTGCAGCCGTGCCGCAGTCTCGAGCGCTCCCGGCGCCCGTAGCGCCATCACATCGTTGATCAGACCGGCGCCGGCAGTCACCGCCTCGCGCATCACCGCCGGCTTGCTGGTGTCGATGGAGATCGGCCGATCGATCTCACCGGCTAGCGCCTCGATGAGCGGGATCACCCGGTCCAGCTCCTGCTGCTCGGAGACCGACGCGGCGCCTGGGCGGGTCGACTCGCCGCCGATATCGATGATCGCCGCCCCCTCTGCCACCATCTGACGTGCGTGCGCGAGCGCCGCATCAGCGGCCAGAAAACGGCCGCCGTCAGAGAAGGAGTCGGGGGTAAGATTGAGAATGCCCATGACCTGAGCGGAACTCAGGTCGATGGGCTTGCCTGCGCAGTCGAGTTTCAAGTGCAGACTGGGGTGGGATCAGTGCTGGTTTGCCGGATCACCCAGAGTATCGGATGAATCTCCGGACGAGGCTGCCGAATTACCACTAGCGGCACCGCCGGTGGAATCAGATTCAGAGTCGTCCCAATCTTTCGGTGGACGTGGCACTCTGCCCTCCATGATGTCGTTGATCTGATCCGCGTCGATCGTCTCGTACTTGATCAGCGCCTCCGCCATCATCTTTAGCTTATCGATATTCTCGGTGAGAATACGCTCCGCACGCTGATAGTTGTGGTCGATAAAGCCACGGATCTCCTCGTCGATGGCATGTGCGGTGTCATCAGAGACATTCTTGTGCTGGGTCACCGAACGACCGAGAAAGACTTCACCCTCCTCCTCACCGTAGGTCAGCGGACCAAGCCGCGAGGAGAGTCCCCACTTGGTCACCATGCTGCGGGCAATCTCGGTGGCGCGCTCGATGTCGTTCTGCGCGCCGGTGGTCACCTTGTCAGGACCGAAGGTTAGCTCCTCGGCAATACGACCGCCGAACAGGCTGGAGATCTGGCTTTCCAGATGCTCCTTGCTCATGCTGTAGCGATCCTCCTCCGGCAGAAACATGGTCACACCCAGAGTGCGGCCGCGCGGGATGATACTGACCTTGTAGACCGGGTCGTGGGAGGGCACCAGCCGACCGACGATGGCGTGACCCGCCTCATGGTAGGCGGTAAGACTCTTCTCCTCGTCGCTCATCACCATGCTGCGCCGCTCGGCGCCCATCATGATCTTATCCTTGGCCTTCTCCATCTCCGCCATGCCGACCATCTTCATGTTGGCACGGGCGGCGAACAGCGCCGCCTCGTTGACCAGGTTAGCCAGATCGGCGCCGGAGAAGCCGGGGGTACCGCGGGCGATGATCGATGCTTTGACATCGTCTCCTGCCGCCACCTTGCGCAGGTGGACTTTGAGGATCTGCTCGCGACCGCGCACATCGGGCAACGGCACCACCACCTGGCGGTCGAAACGACCGGGACGCAGCAACGCCGGGTCGAGCACGTCGGGACGGTTGGTCGCGGCGATCACGATCACGCCCTCGTTGCCCTCGAAGCCATCCATCTCCACCAACAGCTGGTTGAGGGTCTGCTCACGTTCGTCATGACCACCACCCAGGCCGGCCCCACGATGGCGACCGACCGCATCGATCTCATCGATGAAGATGATGCAGGGCGCATGCTTCTTCGCCTGCTCAAACATATCGCGCACCCGAGAGGCACCTACACCCACGAACATCTCCACGAAATCGGAACCAGAGATGGTGAAAAACGGCACCTTGGCCTCGCCGGCGATGGCCCGGGCCAGCAGCGTCTTACCGGTACCCGGCGAGCCGACCATCAACACTCCCTTGGGGATCTTGCCGCCGAGCTTCTGAAACTTGGAGGGGTCGCGCAGGAAGTCGACCATCTCGGTGACCTCCTCCTTGGCCTCCTCCACGCCGGCCACATCGCTGAAGGAGACCTTGATCTGGTCCTCACCGAGCATACGCGCCTTGCTCTTGCCAAACGACATGGCGCCGCGACCACCGCCGCCGCCCTGCATCTGGCGCATGAAGAAGATCCACAGTCCGATCAAAACGAACAGAGGAAACCAGTTGATCAGGATGTTCATCAACAGCGAGGGCTTCTCCGGCGGAGTCGCTTCGATCTCCACCTGGCCGTTGAGCAGATCGCTGATCAGGCCGTCATCACCCGGGCTGTAGGTGGAGAAGTGCTTGCCGTCGTGCAGCGTGCCATCGATGTTGCGGCCACTGATGGTGACCTCTTTCACCGAGCCGGCCTTGACCTTGCTGATGAACTCCGAATAGGCCATCTGCTGAGGCTTGGTCTGAGTGGTGCTGAAGTTATTGAAAATCGTCATCAGGACGACGGCGATCACCACCCAGAGAATCAGATTCTTTGCCATTTCGTTCAAACGTCTTATCCCTCTTTTAAAGAGTCTTCTGGCTCGCCCCTGCTGATCAGGAAACGCCGGCTTACAGGCAGCTTGGTACCGTACTATAACTTGAAGTTCCCGGCTACCAGGTAAATCTCGCGGCTTTTGGCCCGAGACGAGCGGGGTTTGCGGCTCACCACCCGGCCAAAGGCCTGTCGCATCTCGCGCAGATAGTCGTCAAAACCCTCTCCCTGGAACACCTTTACCACGAAGCCACCCCCAGGTCGCAGCACCTCCTTGGCAAAATCGAGCGCCAGTTCGCACAAATACATAGAGCGCGGCTGATCCACAGTGACCATACCCGTAACATTGGGCGCCATATCGGAAATTACAAGGTCCACCGGCTCGCCGGCGAGCTGCTCACGCAGCTGCGCGAGCGGCCCCTCCTCTCGGAAATCACCCTGAATGATGGTGACACCGGCAATCGGGTCCATCTCGAGGATATCCAGGGCGACCACTCTGCCCTTCTCCCCCACCAAATCACGCGCCACTTGTGACCAACCACCCGGCGCCGCACCCAGGTCCACGACCCGCATGCCCGGCTTGATCAGGCGGCCTTTCTCCTGAATTTCCAGTAGCTTGAAGACCGCACGTGAACGATACCCCAGTTTCTGCGCGCGCTTTACATACTCATCATTGAAGTGCCGATCGAGCCACCTGCGGCTGCTCTTGCTTTTTTTCATAACGACCCACGGCCAATAACCGCCTCTGATTCATGGAAATAATCTGACTTTGCCGGACTACTGGGATAAAATTCGCCACCTTTTGCACCAGGAAATGCCCAGATGGCCTTAAGCACTCAACAGAATCGCAAACTAAAACAGCTCGCCCACCATCTCAAACCGGTTGTCATCATCGGCCAGCATGGCCTGAGCGAAAACGTGATGAGCGAGATTGAACTCGCCCTGAGCCACCACGAGCTGATCAAGGTCAAGCTGGCCGGCGCCGACAAGGCGGAGCGGGAACAACTCAGCAGCGCGATCACCGAACAGAGCGGCGCTGCACTGGTGCAGATCATCGGCCGGGTGGCGATCTTCTACCGCGCCAACCCCGAGAAAAAGAAAAACCGGATCATCGTCTGAGCGACAACCCGGTCTTTTCATGCCTGGGCGGGGCCGGCCCTGGTCCGCTAGCTACTCGTAACGAATCTCCAGCACCTCGAACTCGCGCAGGCCGCCGGGGGTCTCCAGATTGACCTCGTCGCCCTCCGCTTTGCCGATCAGGGCGCGGGCGATCGGCGAGCTGACCGAGATCAGGCCGCTCTTGATGTCGGCCTCGTCGTCACCAACGATCTGGAAGGTATGCTCCTCATTATTATCCAGCTCTATCACATCCACGGTAGCGCCAAACACCACCTTACCGTTGGCGTTGATGGTAGTGACATCGATGATCTGGGCATGTGAGAGCTTGCCTTCGATATCCTTGATACGGCCTTCGATGAAACTCTGCTGCTCACGGGCCGCGTGATACTCGGCGTTCTCTTTCAGGTCACCATGCGCACGCGCCTCGGCGATCGCCTTGATCACCTGCGGCCGCGCCACACTCTTTAACTCTTGCAACTCTTCCTGGAGCTTGTTCGCACCCCGGGCGGTCAACGGTACTTTATTCATATGTCACACTCATGCAATAAAGGGGATCAGCTATGCAGATCCTGCAAGCGGTTCACACTCACCGCGTCCAACTGTTTCAGTGCCAGACAGGTCGCCTCAGCGCCTGAGATGGTGGTGGTATAACTCACCTTGTGCTGCAGTGCAGCACGACGGATCTCAGCCGAATCTGCAATCGCCTTGGCCCCCTCGGTGGTATTGACGATGAAGGAGATCTCGCGATTCTTGATCATGTCCACAATGTGCGGACGCCCCTCTTTCACCTTGTTGACCCGTTCGCAGGGGATATCGGCCACGTTGATCGCTTTGGCAGTGCCACCGGTGGCACAGAGTTCAAAGCCCAGCTCGTGCAGGTCCTTGGCGACTCGCACCGCCCGTACCTTATCTGCATCACGCACGCTGATCAGCGCCTTGCCACCTTGCGGCAACGCTGAGCCACCACCGAGGATCGCCTTATTGTAGGCCTCACCAAAGCTCTTGCCGACTCCCATCACCTCGCCGGTAGACTTCATCTCCGGCCCCAGCACGGTATCGACGCCGGGGAACTTGACGAAGGGGAAGACCGCCTCCTTGACGAAGTAGTTCTCCGGGATCACCTCTTTGGTGAAACCCTGCTCGGCAAGACTGGTGCCGGCCATGCAGCGCGCCGCCACCTTGGCCAGCGGCACCCCGGTCGCCTTGGAGACAAAGGGCACGGTACGTGAGGCGCGCGGGTTGACCTCCAGCAGGTAGATCTCATCGTCCTTGATCGCGAACTGGGTGTTCATCAGACCAATCACCTTCAGCTCCAGTGCCATCTGGCGGATCTGCTCGCGCATTCGATCCTGGACCGAGGGCGACAGGGTGTAGGGCGGCAGTGAGCAGGCGGAGTCGCCAGAGTGTACGCCGGCCTGTTCGATATGCTCCATGATGCTACCGATCAACACATCCTTACCGTCGCAGATGGCATCGATATCGACCTCGATGGCATCGTCGAGGAAGCGATCGAGCAGCACCGGCGAGTCGTTGGAGACACTCACCGCCTCGCGCATGTAGCGACGCAGATCCTCCTCGCCGTAGACGATCTCCATCGCGCGCCCGCCCAACACATAGGAGGGGCGCACCACCAGTGGGTAGCCGATCTCCTCAGCCAGCTGCACCGCCTGCTCCGCCTCAGTGGCGGTACGGTTCGGCGGCTGCTTCAGGTCCAGCTTCTCCACCAGCTTCTGGAAGCGCTCACGATCTTCCGCCAGGTCGATGGAGTCGGGGCTGGTACCGATGATCGGTGCGCCAGCCGCTTCCAGATCCTGCGCCAGCTTGAGCGGGGTCTGGCCGCCATACTGCACGATCACGCCAACCGGCTGCTCCTTGTCGATCACCTCCAGCACATCCTCCAGAGTCAGCGGCTCGAAGTAGAGACGGTCGGAGGTGTCGTAGTCGGTGGAGACGGTCTCCGGGTTACAGTTGACCATGATGGTCTCGTAACCATCCTCGCGCATCGCAAACGCCGCATGCACGCAACAGTAGTCGAACTCGATGCCCTGGCCGATACGGTTGGGCCCACCGCCCAGCACCATAATCTTCTGCCTGTCGCTGGGCATCGCCTCGCACTCCTCTTCATAGGTGGAGTACATGTAGGCAGTGCTGGTGGCAAACTCGGCGGCGCAGGTGTCGACTCGCTTGAACACAGGTCGAACTCCAGCCTGATGGCGACGCTCGCGGATCTCTGACTCGCTGCTGCCGGTGAGCATGGCAAGCCGCTTGTCAGCAAAGCCCTTGCGCTTAAGGTAGCGCAGGCGATCAGCATCCAGCGCCTCGATGCCCTGACCGGCGACCTCGCGTTCCAGATTCACCAGCTCCTCGATCTGCACCAGGAACCAGGGGTCGACCCGGCTGTGCTCATGCACCTCGTCCAGATCCATGCCAAGGCGGAAGGCGTCGGCAAGATACCAGATGCGCTCAGGGCCGGGCAGACGCATCTCGCGCACCAGGGTACCGCGCACATCCTCGGCCTCGGCATCGACGATCTCACACAGGCCGTATTTACCGGTCTCCAGGCCGCGCAGCGCCTTCTGCAGCGACTCCTGGAAGCTGCGACCGATCGCCATCACCTCGCCCACCGACTTCATCTGGGTGGTGAGGCGATCGTCGGCCAGCGGGAACTTCTCGAAGGCGAAGCGCGGTATCTTGGTGACCACATAGTCGATGCTCGGCTCAAACGAGGCCGGAGTGGCGCCGCCGGTAATATCATTCTGCAGCTCGTCCAGCGTATAACCCACCGCCAGCTTGGCCGCCACCTTGGCGATCGGGAAACCGGTGGCCTTGGAGGCAAGCGCCGAGGAGCGCGACACGCGCGGGTTCATCTCGATGATGATCATGCGCCCGTCGGCCGGGTTGATGGAAAACTGGACGTTGGAGCCACCGGTCTCGACGCCGATCTCGCGCAACACCGCCAGCGAGGCGTTGCGCATGATCTGGTACTCCTTGTCGGTCAGGGTCTGGGCCGGCGCCACAGTGATCGAGTCGCCGGTATGCACCCCCATCGGGTCGAGGTTTTCGATGGAACAGATGATGATGCAGTTGTCGTTGCGGTCACGCACCACCTCCATCTCATACTCTTTCCAACCGAGGATCGACTCCTCGATCAGCAGTTCGCTAGTGGGTGAGAGATCGAGACCGCGCTCGCAGATCTCGATAAATTCCTCCGGGTTGTAGGCTATGCCACCACCACTGCCGCCCATGGTGAAGGAGGGACGGATGATCGCCGGATAGCCGATGCTGGCCTGCACCTGGTGCGCCTCTTCCATGCTGTGGGCGATACCGGAACGGGGCATGTCGAGGCCGATCTTGCGCATCGCCTGGCGGAACAGATCACGGTCCTCGGCCTTGTCGATCGCCTCGCGGGAAGCGCCGATCATCTCCACGCCGTGTTTCTCCAGCACCCCCTCACGAACCAGGTCGAGCGCGCAGTTGAGCGCGGTCTGGCCACCCATGGTGGGCAGCAGCGCGTCCGGCTGCTCCTTCTCGATGATGCGCGCCACTACCTCCCAGGTGATCGGCTCGATGTAAGTGGCATCCGCCATCTCCGGATCGGTCATGATGGTGGCGGGATTGGAATTGACCAGGATCACCCGGAACCCCTCCTCGCGCAGCGCCTTGCAGGCCTGGGCGCCGGAGTAGTCGAACTCACAGGCCTGACCGATCACGATGGGACCGGCGCCGATGATCAGGATGCTTTTAATATCTGTACGCTTGGGCATTTACTCAAACCGTTGGGTAACTGGACGCAAATCTTCGCCAAATCAAATTACGATCGTCATGGTCCCAGACGACTTACTCTTTCCAAAATCCTTTTCGAATTATTCGCGTTATTTGCGGCTAATTCACTCTGGTCTTCATCAACTCGATGAAATGATCGAACACGGGCGCTACATCGTGGGGACCGGGGCTGGCCTCGGGGTGCCCCTGGAAGCCGAAGGCCGGCTTGTCGGTGCGATGAATACCCTGCAGGGAACCGTCAAACAGGGAGCGGTGGGTCGCCGCTAGGTTGGCCGGCAGGCTCTGTTCATCCACTGCAAAGCCGTGGTTCTGACTGGAGATCATCACTGTCTTTTCGGCCAGATCCTGCACCGGATGGTTGGCACCGTGGTGGCCAAACTTCATCTTCACGGTGTTGGCGCCGCTGGCCAGAGAGAGCAACTGGTGTCCCAGGCAGATGCCAAAGGTGGGAATACCACTCTCGACAATCTGTCGGATCGCATCGATGGCATAGTCGCAGGGCTCCGGATCACCCGGACCGTTGGAGAGAAAGACCCCATCCGGCTGCAGCGCCAACACATCTTTGGCGGGCATCTGCGCCGGCACTACAGTGAGGCGGCAACCGCGATCCACCAGCATGCGCAGGATATTGCGCTTTACACCGTAGTCGTAGGCGACCACGTGTAGCGGCAGTTTCTCTTCGATGGGGTGTTCGGCCTCCGGCATGCCGCCTTCAAGGGACCAGCTGCCCTGAACCCATTCGTAGGGGGTATCGGTGGTGACCTGTTTCGCCAGATCCATCCCCTTGAGGCCGGGAAAGTCCTTGGCAGCAGCCAGCGCAGCGGCCTCGTCGATCGTCTCACNGGCCAGGATGCAGCCACCCTGGGCGCCCTTCTCCGGAGGATTCGGGTTAGTTTGCGGGTATCGATACCGGCGATCGCCACCACATTATTGCGACGAAGATAGGCATCGAGCGGCTCCTGGCTGCGCCAATTACTGCTCAACAGCGGCAGATCGCGAATCACCAGACCGGCGGCGTGGATATGCGCCGACTCCTCGTCATCCTCGTTGGCACCAGTGTTGCCGATATGTGGGTAGGTCAGAGTGATGATCTGACGTGCGTAGGAGGGATCGGTGAGGATCTCCTGATAACCCGTCATCGCCGTATTGAACACGACCTCACCCACGGAACATCCGTCGGCACCGATCGATTCGCCCCGGAACAGGGTGCCATCCTCCAGGACAAGAACTGCCGACTTGCTCAAAAAACCCTCCGCGTAGCACATGCGAAAAGGGAGGGGCCTCGCGGCCACTCCCCTCTCGGAAATCCAGAAACGGTATCAGCGGCACGGATTGCCGCCAGAACCCGCTGGATTCTACTAAAAACCCATGAGACCGTCTATCGGCTTCAACTGCCGACCACTGCCTGGCGGGCCCAGGCCACAATTCCGGCAGCATCCAACGCCCCGGCGAGCCGCTGCTGCTCCTGACCGGCACGGAACAGCATCAGGGTCGGAATGCTGCGAATACCGTACTGGGCGGCCAGCTGCTGCTGTTCCTCAGTATTGACCTTGATCAACCGCACCGACGGTTCCAGCTGGCGGGCCGCCTGCTCAAAAGCCGGTGCCATCATCTGACAGGGACCACACCAGGGCGCCCAGAAATCAACCAGCAGGGGAATCTCGCTGCGCTGCAGATGCCGTTGGAAACGTGCACCATCCAACGCCAGCGGCTGTCCGGAAAAGAGCGGCTTGCGACACTTGCCACAGCTGGCGCCATCGCCGAGACGCGCCCGGGGGAGCCGGTTTACCCCGTCACAGTGGGGACAGACCACATGCACTGAATCAGACATAAAAATAACTCCAGCAATCTATACCACCCCCCAGATTGGGCCCCATTCATCCCTTTTCAAGCTCGTGCCATTCAATACCCAATCAGTATAATAGCGAGCATCGAAATCACTGGATTCAAACCGAAATGAGCGACTCCCCGTTTGTTATTGAGGTCAATGCCGAAAACTTTCAGCGCGTGGTAATCGAGGGCTCCATGGAACGGCCGGTGCTGGTCGACTTCTGGGCCGACTGGTGCAACCCCTGCAAGATACTGATGCCGATCCTCGCCAGCCTCGCCGACGCCTATCAGGGCAAATTCATCCTCGCCAAGCTCAACACCGAAGAGCAGCGGGAACTGGCCGCCCAGTACGGCATCCGCAGCCTGCCTACCGTCAAGCTGTTCCGCAACGGCCAGCCACTGGACGAGTTCATGGGCGCGCTGCCGGAGCGTGAGATCCGCACCTTTCTCGACCGCCATATCCCGCGCGAGTCCGACCTGATCCTGGCCCAGGCAGAACAGCTGCTGCAACAGGGCGACAGCGAAGGCGCCGGCGAATTGATGCTGAAGGCCAACCAGATGGACCCGGACAACCCGCGGGTACTACTCGCCCTGGGCCGCTATCTGACCGGCCAAGGCAGACTCGACGACGCCCAGGCACTGCTCAATGCTCTCCCGGCAGAGGAACGCGAGTCGCCAGAGGTCATCGCTCTGCTGGCCCGTATCGAATTCGACCAGACCTGCGCCGATGCCCCCGCTGTGGAAGAGTTGAAAAAGAGGCTGGAAGCAGACCCTGACGACAGCAAGGCGCGCTTCCAGCTAGCCAACCACAAGGTCATCAACAACGATCTGGAAGGAGCGCTGGAGCAGTTTCTGATCCTGATGCAGAAGGACCGCCAGTATAACGATGACGCCGGCCGCAAGGGCATGCTGAAGGTCTTCGAGATGCTCGGTGGCGAGGGCGAACTCGTCAAACGCTACCGCAATCGCATGTTCAACATCCTGCACTGATCCATGACCGATGAGTTCCGACATGCTCTCTCAACAGCGGCCTGATCTCGGTTTCGGCCTCAGCCTGAGACGCGAGTTTGTCAGCGATGTGTTGCAACAGCAGCCAGCAGTCGACTGGTTTGAACTACCCTGTGACAACTATCTCGACGCAGATGCCGGCACCCTCGACGAGCTTGCCAGGATCCGCCAGGACTACCCGCTGATACTGCATGGCGGCTCGCTCTCGATCGGCGGTCCCGACCCCATCGACCAGCGCTATCTGCAGCAGATCAAACAGCTCAGCGAACGGCTGCAGTGCGCCTGGTTCTCCGACCACCTCTGCTGGACCCTGCCGGGCCAGTCCCACAGCTACGACCTGCGCCCGCTGCCCTATACCAAAGAGATGATCGACCATCTGGTGACACGCATCGAGCAAGTGCAGGAAACACTTGGACAGCGGCTGCTACTGGAGAACATCCCGGAGTTCCATCGTGATCGTTCCAAACAGATGGACGAGTGGGAGTTTGTCAGTGCTGTTGCAGAACGCTCTGACTCGCTGATCCTACTCGACCTGAGCAACATCATCAGCAAGGCGATCGACCACAACTTCTCCCCCCTCGACTATCTCCGGCAGCTGCCAGCGGATCGTATCTGGGAGGTGCACCTTACCCCACCCCAAGAGCGGCAGGAGTATCAAGGGGATGCGGATGACGCGACTGCCCCCGACTCATCCCGGATCTGGGCGCTCTATCGTGAAACTCTGGCACAAACCGGCCCAATCTCCACCCTGCTCGAACCGGATCACGACATTCCACCGCTAGAGGAGTTGGAACAGGGACTACAGGCGGCACGGACAATCAGTTCACAGATTCACCAAAGCTAAGCCCCCACCCAACCTCTGCACCGCGCCCATTCATCTGAATGACCGGCAAACACTCGCCCACAACCTCCTGCTGATCAAGCCGAAAAGAAGGGACTTCACAAAAGCCCATCCATCAGGAAGCATTTTCTCAGTCCTCCCCATTGACCTCATCACTGAACACGCCTGGCCAATAATTAAGATGGCTTAGCCATTTTTTCTGACGTAATCCGGTCACTTGCCAATGCAAGACGCACCTCAACACCCACCGGCGGCAACCCGATGAGCAGCTATCCGCTTCCCAACAATTACCTCTTCCAGAGCGACAGCCTAACGCCCAAACAGAACCACCAAAGCGACAGATCCTCAGCCGATCCCGTCCGCCAAAGGCCTGTTTCATCGTCGCAGGTTCCAGCGATTGTGTTGCACGCCGGGCGAACCGATCTGGCCACCGCCCGCTGCCTGGCCGATCAGGGCATCCCTGTCTATGCCACCATCGTCTCGGACGCCGACATCGCACGCTACTCCAATAGCCTCAGCATCATCGACCTGCGCCGGATCGCCGATGACGATGAGGCGATCGCCTGAACTGATCGCCTTCGTATGCGACAGGCTGGTGGTGCAGAGCCGCATCGACGGTGGTGACAACCACATCTTCGACTGCTACGGCCTGTGTAACCGGAATGGAGGACTGGTAACCTGCGCATCCGCCAAAACACGCCGGACCGAGGCATCACCTGCTATGGTGAGATACCATCACGCGGTATAGATCGCGAAAAAACGATGTCCGAAAACACCAGTCGACTGCTAAAGTTACTGCCGTTCCACAGCATCTTTGGCATTGAATGGCTGGAGGACAAACGCACCGGCAAACTCCACCTGATCGACTTCAACGCCCGCCCTTTTTCCTCCATCGGCCATCTGCAGGACAGCGGCCTCAACCTGCCCTACTTCTACTATCAGGAACTGCTCGGCACAGACATCAGCGATCAGACCCTAAAACCCGTGCTGCAACACAAATACTGGGTTGACCTGAAGGGTGACATCAAGAGCTTCCGTCAGCACCAGCGCCGCGGGAATCTCTCCATCGGCAACTGGCTGCTATCGCTGATGAGATGCCGCTCCTTCGCCTTCTTCCGCTGGCACGACCTGCGTCCCTCACTGCATATCCTCTGGACAATGCTGCAGCATGTGGGAAGCTCGGCACTACGCCGCCTCGGCGGCCAATTCTAACAGGCTGTTGAAATTCGCTCAGGTGAGCGCGAAGTAAGGCAAAATCGGGCAAAAAAGCGCAGTTTACTGAAGTAAACGAGCATTTTGAGGCCAATTTTAACGCCGGATCGCGCCGCCTGAGTAGAATTTCAACAACCTGCTAAACCCTTGGATAAGCCGGTACTGCCAGTAGCAGAGCAGACACCCGTCTCAAGCGGACGATGGGGCCTGCTCAGCCGCCTGCCTGAGTGATCGCAGATAGCCGGGCATCTCACCCACCAACTCCAGGGCGGCCTCGCCGGGCCGGTTCTGAAACGGCTGACAGACCACCAGCCCCGGCAGTGCCGCCAACTCTCCATCCAGATAGAGCAACGGCACCCGCTGCCTGATCCAGGGCGGGATACCCCACTGTTGAAACAGCTGCTTGAGTGGACGCCGGTGTGGGTCAGCCACAGGTCGGCAGCACTCTCCACCTTGACGAAACCGCACTTCCACTCGGCTGGCCTGCCAGCGATCGAGACTGATTCCCTGGCTGGCATCGATGCACCGCAGCTCGCCCATCGCCGCAGGCAGCTGCAGTGAATCACCGCCCTCCCAGTAGATTCGAGTGGCCCGGTCAAACGGCTTGAGGCTCTTCATCAGATAGATACCATCGCGATACCGCCGCACCTGCCAGCCAGCCCACTCCACCAGTGGTTGCGCATCCTTGCGGCTGCCAAGCAGTTCCCGCTCGATCCGCAGCAGGTGGCGCGACCCTGGCAACGGCGCCCCCTGGGCACGGATCCAGTGACGTAACAGGCTGCGCTGGCGGGGCGATGAGAGTGACAACAGATGACGCATCGACAACACCCCATCGCACCACTCTGCTGCCGCCAGATCCTCCGCCACCAGCTCGTCGATCAGCTGCTGGGCATCACCACAGAGCGACGCCGAGCGGGAGAGAGTGGCATCGGCGGCGGGCCAGCGTGCCTTCAACATCGGCACCACCCGGTGACGCAGATAGTTGCGGTCGAACTGGAGCTGGGCGTTGCTCGGGTCCTCCAACCACTGCAAGCCCTGCTGATGGGCATAGGCCTCCAGCGCACTACGTGGGAAATCGAGCAGCGGCCTCACCAGTCGACCCTGACCCAGCGGGGCGATGCGCGGCATGGCGGCCAGACCAGCCGGACCGCTGCCGCGCAGCAGCTGTAGCAACAGGGTCTCTGCCTGGTCATCTCGATGCTGCGCGGTGAGCAACAGATCCCCAGCCAGCAGGACACCGGCCAGGCTCTGATAGCGACGCTGGCGCGCCAACGCCTCCAGGCTTTCACCCGGCTGGGGGACAATCTCCAGACGTTGCTGGATCAGGGGGATTTCGAGAGCAGCGCAGAACTGGCCGGCCTGCTCGGCCCAGAGCCTGGAGTCCGGCTGTAGGCCGTGGTCTACATGCACTGCCACCAGCCCGCCGCTCAGGCGTTCGCGGAGCCCGGCAAGGGCATGCAACAGAACCGTAGAATCGAGCCCACCGCTAAAGGCGACCAGATAGCGGTCGCCTTTGGGCAGCTCGTTGAGGATTTTCAGCAGATGATTGGTAGAGAACTCCATCAGAGTTCACACCAGAAGTGACCGGACAGGCTCAGTCGCCGCTGAACTGCCCGTACTGCATCAGACGCTGGTAACGGGTATCCAACAGCTTGTCGATTGCCATGCTGCGAAGGTTTGCCAGCCCTTCGACCAGGGCGTGTTTGAGATTCTTCGCCATCGTCTCAATGTCACGATGGGCGCCGCCAAGGGGCTCTGGCACGATCTCGTCGACCAGATTCAGCTCCTTCAGGCGGTCGGAGGTGATGCCCATCGCCTCAGCAGCGAGCGGCGCCTTCTCCGCATCTTTCCACAGGATCGAGGCGCACCCCTCGGGGGAGATCACCGAATAGGTGCTGTTTTGCAGCATCATCGTCCGGTCGCCCACCCCGATAGCCAGCGCGCCGCCGGAGCCACCCTCACCGATCACAGTGCAGATGATCGGGGTACGCAAGCCCGACATCACCCTGAGGTTGCGCGCGATCGCCTCACTCTGGCCGCGCTCTTCTGCACCCACACCGGGGTAGGCACCGGGGGTGTCGATGAAGGTCAGGATCGGCAGCTGAAAACGCTCTGCCATCTCCATCAGGCGCAGCGCCTTGCGGTAGCCCTCGGGACGCGGCATACCGAAGTTGCGATAGATCTTGTCCTTGGTGTCACGCCCCTTCTGCTGACCGATCACCATCACCGGCTCGCCCTCAAGACGCGCCACACCACCGACGATCGCATGGTCATCGGCAAACGCACGATCACCGTGGAGTTCATGGAACTCGTCGAAGATTCGACTGATGTAGTCAAGCATGTAGGGGCGCAGCGGATGACGTGCCAGCTGGGAGATCTGCCAGGGTTTCAGGTTGGAGAAGATCGACTCGGTGAGCGCCTGGCTCTTGCTCTCCAGACGGCTGATCTCGTCCTGGATGTTGATCTCGTTGTCGTCGCCGACCAGCCGCAGCTCCTCGATTTTTGCCTCGAGTTCTGCGATCGGCTGCTCAAATTCTAGAAAGTTTAGATCCATGTGCGGAATATACCGGAATTGTTTTTTTTAGGACAGAGGGGGAATCCTTATTCAGACAACCACACCGCTCCCACGGACCTGACTACCTCTCATATCCCGGATGCAGAATCCCCAGGCGGCAGCGGCAGAGTTGCCAGCAGGACCGACTCCAGTTCCATGGCAAATCCACCGCCACTACTCATCGAACCGCACGGGACAAACCGGCAAGCGGTTCACCCGGAGCTCAAAGATGTCCGGCCTGGCGTAGTGACCCGCCACATCCAGC
>NZ_AFOC01000040.1:0-30195 GCF_000224455.1 endosymbiont of Riftia pachyptila (vent Ph05) | reverse complement strand
CTGGATTGCCAAAAAAACGGAAGGCGGCCCCCGTCATCCGCTGGGGTGCCACCTTCCAACCTATTGCCAACCATGCTGGGCATTAGGTCCTGATGCCCTTTTTAACACCTTGTCTGACTTACAACCTGAAAAGAAGTTCGTGCAAACAAACACCGATCTCAAGAACTGCGAACCCGCTCACTTATGTAAACCACAACGCTTTCGAGCTGCCGCTCCTGAGATCGGTTACCGCCCCGAAGAAACCCTTGAGACGTACCTCAAGATGTTTCGCCTGTATTCTTCGGGTCGGCATCCATCGCGGTAAGTTTAGAACCCCGGGAAAGGGGTTCACCACCACTCCACCGCAGACTTTTTCAAACGAACGCCAGCCAAAACTCTCACCAGCGAAAGGCAACCGATTGGTGGCAGGGAATTTGACATCTGCGCCTCAAAACCACGAAACTACGCCGTTTTCAGCGGCAGCCATCCCTGCCGGCGTCACCAGCCACTCTTAAAGAGGTAAAAAATGACCAAACAATCCTCCTTCAGCCGCGAAGAGCTGTTGGCATGCGGACGCGGTGAGATGTTCGGCCCGGGCAACGCACAACTGCCCACGCCGAACATGTTGATGATGGACCGCATCATCAAGATCTCCGACGAGGGCGGCGCGTATGGCAAGGGGGAGATCCACGCCGAACTGGATATCAACCCTGACCTCTGGTTCTTCGACTGCCACTTCCCCGGCGACCCGGTCATGCCTGGCTGTCTGGGCCTCGACGCAATGTGGCAGCTGGTGGGCTTCTTCCTGGCGTGGGTCGGCAACCCCGGTCACGGTCGCGCGCTGGGAGTGGGCGAGGTCAAGTTCACCGGCCAGGTGCTGCCAAAAGCCAGCAAGGTGACCTATCACATCGATATGAAGCGAGTCATCAGCCGCAAATTGGTACTTGGTGTCGGTGATGGCGTGATGAAGGTAGATGGCCGTGAGATCTACGTCGCCAAGGATCTGCGGGTCGGCCTATTCATCTCCACCGACAACTTCTAAACCGACTATGCAGCGGCACCCTGGAGATTGGCTAACCAGCCTTCTCATCTCCCTGATGCTGCTGGTCGGCGCCACTGCTCAGGCGGCCTCAGGTATCGAGCAGATCCTCGCCCTCGACGAGGCACCGGAGGGAGTTGTCTTCGAGATCGCCGAGGACGATGACGACGACCTGGGCTGGGCGATCCCCAAAACCGTGAAACAGATCAAGCGACTGCGCCAACGCTTCCCCGGGCTGCCCGTCGCCGTAGTCACCCACGGAGTCGAGATGTTCGCCCTGAAAACTGAACATCGTGAGGCGTTCAGACCGGTGCATGACGCGGTACAGTCCCTCACCCAGCAGCAGGATGTCGATCTGCATGTCTGCGGCACCCACGCCAGCTGGTACAACGCCGATGAGTCGGACTTCCCCGACTATGTGGATGTCGCCCCGGTAGGTCCGGTGCAGATCCGCCAGTATCAGGAGCTGGGTTACATCCTGATCCGCATAGAGCGCTAGAGAGTGGAGAGCACGCAGAGCCTGCTTGGCCTGATCCTGCTCACCGCGCTGGCCTGGCTGTTCAGCGAGGATCGCCGCCAGGCCGATCTCCGACTGATCGCCACCGGTCTTGGCCTGCAGCTGCTACTGGCCCTGCTGCTGCTCAAGCTGCCGCTCTTCAAGACGCTGTTCCTCAGTCTCAACCACGCCATCCTAGCGTTACAGACCGCCACCGAGGCTGGCACCTCATTCGTGTTTGGCTACCTGGGCGGCGCCGATCTGCCGTTCAGCGAGAGCACCCCGGGGTCCAGTTTCATTCTCGCCTTCAAGGCACTGCCGCTGATTCTGGTGATGAGTGCGCTGTCCGCCCTGCTCTTCTACTGGCGGCTGCTGCCGCTGCTAGTGCGCGGTTTCTCCTGGCTGTTGCAGCGGAGCCTCAACATCGGCGGTGCGCTGGGGCTGGGCGCCGCCGCCAATATCTTTGTTGGCATGGTCGAGGCTCCGCTACTGGTGCGCCCCTACCTCAATCAGATGACCCGTAGCGAGCTCTTCTCCCTGATGACCCTCGGCATGGCCACCATCGCCGGCACCGTGATGGTGCTCTATGCCGCGATCCTCGGTCCGGTGTTGCCCGACGCGATGGGCCACATCCTCACCGCCTCGATCATCTCCGCCCCCGCCGCGATCATGGTGGCACGGCTGATGGTGCCGGAGACCGGCGAAAGCACCGCCGGTCAACTGGTACTGCCACAGCAGGCGGAGAGCAGCATGGACGCCGTTACCAAAGGCACCATCGACGGCCTGCACCTGCTGGCCCACATCATCGCCCTGCTGGTGGTGCTGGTGGCCCTGGTCAGCCTGCTCAACCAAACCCTCAGCCTGCTGCCTGAGATAGCTGGCTCACCGCTCACCCTGGAGCGGCTACTCGGCTGGCTGATGGCGCCGATTGTCTGGAGCATGGGCATCCCCTGGCCCGAGGCCCCGGCCGCTGGCGCGCTGATGGGCACCAAGACGGTGCTGAACGAGTTTCTCGCCTACCTGCAGATGAGCCAGCTGCCGGAGGGGACCCTTTCCGAGCGCAGCCGGCTGATCATGACCTATGCCCTGTGTGGCTTCGCCAATTTCGGCAGCCTCGGCATCATGCTTGGCGGCATGGGCGCGATGGCCCCCGAACGGCGCAACGAGATCGTCGCCTTGGGGATGCGCTCGCTACTCTCTGGCACCCTGGCCACCTGCCTCACCGGTACCGTGGTGGGATTAATCCTCTAATCTAAAAACCACCCTATAAGGAATAAAATATGTGTAAGAAGTGTTGGAGTCTGGTCACAATCCTATTGCTGCTAATCGCCGCCGGCGCCTACAAATTTCTCATCCAGGGCAGCACCGTACCGGCAAGCGATGGCCGGGTTGCAATCCAGCTGAGCACCGGCGAGCGGGATCTGGTGCTCTCCGAGATGCGCGCCTTTCTCGCCAGTGTCCAGCAGATCACCACCGGAACCGCCAATGAAGAGATGGCAAGGGTCGCCGCCAGCGCCCGCCAGGTGGGCCTCGCCGCCCAGCAGGGGGTGCCCGGCACACTGATGGGAAAGCTGCCCCTGGAGTTCAAAAAACTCGGCTTCGACACCCATACTCGGTTTGACCAACTGGCGCTGGATGCGGAGCAGCTAGGGGATCCAGGCCACAGCCTCACCCAGCTCGCTGAGCTGATGCAGAACTGCGTCGCCTGTCACGCCGCCTACCGCTTCGAGGTGGAACAGCGATAGGCAAAACGCCCGGCTGACAGCCACACAGCAGAACAACTGAGAGAGTAGTGCCATGAAAAACCGTTGGAACGACACCGAAGCCGCCCGATTCACCGACGACCTGCAACTACGGGTCTACAGCTCACGCCTGCTCGGCCAGGATCCCTCACTGGTACTGCACGGCGGCGGTAACACCTCGGTGAAGATCCGCCAACCTGACCTGTTCGGCGAGGCGGAGGAGATCCTCTACGTCAAGGGCAGCGGCTGGGATCTGGCGACCATCGAGGCAGCGGGCTACACTCCGGTACGGATGGCACACCTGCTGAGGTTGGCTGAACTGGAATCCCTCTCCGATCTAGAGATGGTAAATCAGCTGAAGACCCACCAGACTCTCGCCAGCGCTCCTACCGCCTCGGTGGAGGCGATCCTACACGCCACCCTGCCCTACAAGTTCGTCGACCACACCCACGCCGACGCCATCATCACCATCACCAATACCAAGGATGGTGAGGCGCGCATCCGCGAGATCTATGGCGACGAACTGGTGATCATCCCTTATGTGATGCCGGGCTTCGATCTGGCACGGCTGGTGGCCAAGGCGTTTCCCAAACAGGTCAACCCCAACACCATCGGCATGGTGCTGATGAACCACGGCCTCTTCTCCTTCGGCGAGAGCGCCAAAGAATCCTATGAACGGATGATCACCCTGGTACAGCGAGCGGAAGCATACCTACAGGCCCAGGGGGCCTGGCAGCTGCCGGAAGCACTGTCCCCTCCCCCGCCAGACACCAGCACCCTGTCAGCTTTGCGCCAATCATTATCAGAGGCCGCGGGCCAGCCAATGCTCCTGCAGAGCCATCGTTCACCTGAAGCCATGTCCTTCTGCGGCCGCGACAATCTCGCCACCATCTCCCAACAGGGCCCCGCCACTCCGGACCATGTGATCCGCACTAAGCGGCTACCGATGCTGGGCAGCGATGTAGCGGCTTACGCTAAGGCCTACCGCGACTATTTCGAACAACAATCACCCCAGGCGCGCAGTCCGGTGCAGATACTTGATCCGGCACCGCGGGTGGTGCTCGATCCGCAGCTCGGCATGTTGAGCGTCGGCAAGAGTGCCAAGGAAGCTGGCATTGTCGCCGACATCTACCACCACACCATGCAGATCATCCAGCGTGCCGAGCAACTTGGCGGCTGGCGCGCCCTGCCGGCCAGCGATATCTTCGATGTGGAGTATTGGGAGCTGGAGCAGGCGAAACTGCGCACCGGCGGCACTCCGCCGCCCTTCCAAGGGGAGATTGCACTGGTCACCGGTGCCGCCTCCGGCATCGGCAAGGCCTGTGTCGAGTCGCTACTGGCACGCGGTGCGGCAGTGGTGGGGCTCGATCTCAATCCCGAGATCACAGGGCTCTACGATCGGGCCGAGTTCCTCGGCATCCGCTGTGATGTAACCGACAGCAACGCGCTCAAAGACGCGCTTGAGCAGACCCTGCTCGCCTTCGGCGGCCTTGATATGCTGATCCTCAACGCCGGCATCTTCCCCGGCGGCTGTCCGGTGGCAGAGCTGACGGATGAACAGTGGCGCAAGGTGATGCAGGTCAACCTGGACGCCAATCTGAGCCTGCTGCGGGAGTGCCATTCGCTGCTGCAGCAGGCACCGCGGCATGGCCGGGTGGTGGTGATCGGTTCAAAGAACGTGCCGGCCCCCGGGGCAGGTGCAGCGGCCTACTCCGCCTCCAAGGCGGCGCTCAACCAACTGGCACGGATCGTCGCGCTGGAGTGGGCGGCCGACGGCATCCGCATCAACAGCCTGCACCCGGACGCGGTATTCGACACCGGCATCTGGAGCGATCAGGTACTGCAGGCGCGGGCCGATCACTACGGCATGAGCGTGGCGGAGTACAAGACGCGTAATCTGCTGAAGACCGAGGTAACCAGCCGGGATGTGGCGGAGCTGGCGGCAGAGCTTTGTGGAGAGCTGTTTGCCAAGACTACCGCCGCGCAGATCCCGGTGGATGGCGGCAACGACCGGGTGGTGTGAGGGGGAGAGAGGCGAGACCGATGGATAGCCGACATATCCAAGCGAGGGTGTTGGTGGCAGAGATGCCGCCTTCAAGCATACATGGAGGTATTCACTGTGTTCCTTGCTTGGGCATGTCGGCTATCCAGTGACCCTTTTATTAGCTGTCCCGCAACTGCTGCAGTTCGTTGCCCAGCTCTTCGCTGACCAGCTGGTACTCGAGCTCAATCTGCTGGGCTAGCGGCAGCAGATCATGCCCCCCATCGCTGCGGGCTTTCTGCTCTGCCTCCCGGCAGGCTGAGGCGAGCCGGGAGGCGCCCAGGGTGGCGCTGCTGGAGATCAGCTGGTGGCTGGTCTCAGCAAACAACTGCTGGTCCTGCTCACCCGCAGCATCCAGTATCTGACTAATCTGCTGCGGACTGCTCTCCAGATAGAAGCGGATCATCTCCTCCAGAAGGTCACTGCTGTCGACACCACCCATCGTGTGGATCTTATTCAGCATCCGGCGGTCAAGGATCAGCTCCTCTTTCATCGCCGCAGGCGACTCTGCAGCTTCCGCCTTTAGCTTCCCTCCAACGGGAGTCACCCAGTGTTGCATCACGATAGCCAGCTGCTGCAGGGAGAAAGGCTTGCTGAGATATCCGTCCATGCCCGCCGTATTACACTTCTGTTTGACCCCCGCCTGCACATCAGCGGTCAGCGCGATGATCGTCACCGGGCGGTTCACTGCCAACTGCCGCTCACGCCGGCGTATCTCCTGCGCTGCGCCAAAGCCATCCAGCTCTGGCATGTGGCAGTCCATCAGGATCAGATCGTATTTAACCGCACTGGCGGCATCCACCGCTTCCTGCCCATTCACGGCAAGCTCCACCTGGCAACCCAGATGCTCTTTCAGCATGATCAGGGCGAGGTCCCGATTAATCGGATTATCCTCCGCCAGCAGCACCCGGACCCCTTCAAACCTCTGCGGTTTATACTGCGGCTCCTCCTCTTGATGCCTCCAGCTCTTTTCTGGTGCGATCTCAACCTCCGGATCGAGCATCCGCTGCATGGTATTAAACAAGGTCTGGGTACGCACCGGCTTGTTGAGCAGTTCACAATCCCCCCGGCTCACCGCCTCCCGTACCTGGCTGCTCGGCTCAATACCCACCAGCAGCAGACGGTTGGGCAGCTGATCGCCAAACTCATGCTGGATCTGATGAATAAGATTGAGCCCTACGCTGCCATCCAGCCCCTTGTTGATCAGAATAAAGTCGAACCCTTCGCCACACTCAACGCTGCGCTGCAACAGTGGCATCATCTGTTCGGCCCGGACCAGAGTTTCACGCTGCATGCCGGCCAGCTGGAGCTTGTCGGTGAACGCAGCGCAGGCAGTTTCATTGTCGCACACTAGCAGGATGCGCTTGTCGCGAAGCAGTTCGAGGGGCTGCGGGGCGCTGCTCATCTCACCGCTGCTGAGCGGCAGGCGGAGATCGAACCAGAATCGCGAACCCTGTCCCGGTGCGCTCTCCACATCGATCCGGCTGCCCATCATACGCATCAGCTGATCGGAGATGGAGAGCCCCAGCCCAGTCCCGCCGAAGCGCCGCTGGGTCGAGCCATCAGCCTGGGAGAATGCACCGAAGATCTGAGTCTGCTCCTCCTGGCTCATGCCGATGCCGGTATCGAAGACCTCCACCCGCACAGCAACATCTGATGCACTCCCCTTGCCCATTGTGGCGCGCAGCAGCACTTCACCATGCTCGGTGAATTTGATCGCGTTGGCCAGCAGGTTGATCAACACCTGACGCAGCCGATTGTCGTCGCCATGCACCATCACCGCCAGCGCCGGATCGGCCAGCACCACCAATTCCAGCCCTTTGCATTGGGCCTGTCCAGCGAGCAGTTCACCGGTCTCCTCAAACAGCTCCAGCAGATTGAAGTCGCGCTGGGTCAACTCCAGCTTGCCCGCCTCGATCTTGGAAAAGTTGAGGATGTCGTTGATGATGCCGAGCAGGGAGTCGGCAGATCGCTTGATCGTCTGGGTGTAGTATCGCTGCCGCTCCCCCTGATCGGTGCTCAACAGCAGATCGGTCATACCGATGATGCCGTTCATCGGAGTCCGTATTTCATGGCTCATCGAGGCAAGGAAGGCCGACTTTGCCTGACTGGCAGCCTCCGCCACCGCTTTCGCCTGCTTCAGGCCATCGATCAGGCGATCGTTCTGGTACTGCAAACGGAGATTCTGAAGTGAGGTGCGATTCTCCCGCAATGCCACACCATTGATGAAGATGGCATACAGCAACAGCATCACAAAGATCAAGCCGTCGATGCTCTCGCCCAGAGTGCCAAGTTTCCAGACCACCGCGATGATCAACGGGTTGAGATAGAGCAGCGCGGTAAACAGGTGTATCGACAACACGTGCACCCCGGCGGAGACAACACCAGTTCCCAACAGGATACTGTAGAGCAACGCCGGATGTTCTGTCAGGGGAGGAAAGGGCAGCAGAAACAGCCCGCCCCAAGTAAAGCCGGTGAGAATCGAGGCAAATGAGTAGGCCCGAACCCAATTGCCGGGGCGTGCTGAGGGTTGATCGCCAAGCCGATGTAGCAGGATCACAGCCAGGCGGGCGGCAATGGTGGCAAGCAAGGTGCCATACCAGAGCCAAATGGCCTGGCCGGGCATTACCACCCAAAGCACCCCGACCAACACCAGACCGGCGAGCGCGATCGTGAGATTGGCGTAGGGCCCGAAGGCGAACAACACCCGCTCCTGCTCCCTGACGATTCGCGCCTTCAGGCTCTGAGACACCGCATCCTGCCGTTGATCTGCTTCCATTTCCATCCTCCAACCCAACCAATCCCTAAAAATACCCGATCGATTTCAACACAGCAGACCCGCCACACAACATCGACCTGCTCTGATCTTCACAACACCCTCTAGTGGGAATCCAGAGGCTCAATTATGTTATCGCTCCACAGCAAAGCCAATCGATAAAGCGGACAACTGAGTCCACACAATTGCAACTTAGGACTTTGATTCTTTTTTTAGCTCGTGGTTAGACTAGTAGTTGGAAAGGTTAGATGGGGCTATAAATTAGGTTGCAACAGGACGCGCGCCCCGACTACCCGACAGTTGCACAGAAGCGCTGTCGGGCTCTGGCACAGGACAGATGGGACCTGCAAAGTGAAATGAAAAAATGGCAAACTGCCACTATGATCACAGACTTTGTAGCGATCCACTTGAAAAACAGAATTTACTACATGGAATCTTCATTTCGCGTTTAACTACGTTGTTTCGCAAAGTTTTTTTAGACTACTATAATTCATATTTTGCTGAACAAGCGTCTAAAACAAAACCAGCAGACGCTCTTGCGGGGGACAAAAAACTGATAGCTATGGGTACCGAGCCCACGAATGATAGCAAGCTGTTCGACGACCTGCCCGATGGCGCAATCACGCTACTCCAGCTGAGTGACAGCCATATTTATGCAGATCAGGATCGATGCTTGGTTGGTATCAACACGCAAGACAGCCTCGACCAGGTCATCGCACTTGCACGGCAGCAGCTCAGCACGCCCGATCTGCTGCTGGCCACCGGAGACTTGGTTCACGATGCCTCGGCAGCCGGCTATCAGCGCATCGCAGAGCGCCTGTCGGCCTTTGGCTGCCCGGTCTACTGTCTACCGGGCAATCATGACGTTCCGAAGGTGATGCAGGAACACCTGAACAGGCCTCCTCTCTACTGCCTGCCCAGCCTCCAGCGTGGGAACTGGTCGATCATCTTTCTCGACTCCACCATCCCGGGCAAACCAGGCGGACACCTGGACGATGCCCAACTTGAACTGCTGAGTGAGACCCTCAACCGCCATCCCAAACACCACACCTTGATCACCATGCACCACCATCCGGTGCCAGTAGGCAGTGCCTGGATGGATACCATGGCGCTGGTCAACCCGGAGCCGCTTTTCCATCTGCTGGAGCAACATTCACAGGTCCGCGCCGTACTGTTTGGCCACATCCATCAGGAGTTTGATACGAAACATCGCGGTATACGGCTCATTGGCACCCCCTCCACCTGCATCCAGTTCATCGCTGGTCAAGACAAGTTTGGCATTGACAGCAAGCCTCCAGGCTATCGGGCCATGGTGCTGCTGGAGAGCGGCGAAATCCGCACCGAGGTCCGACTACTCCAGGCCTTGCCGCTTGGCCTCGACCTCAGTTCCGGCGGCTACTAAAGGACGATCGGCACGGTCTCTGCCACAGACATGCTCTGCACTCCATGTGCGATACGTACCGCAACCAACTCCACCCCAGCCTCAGCAACCACTCTGCGCAGGGTTTCTGCATAGTTCGGATCGATCTGCTCGGCGGGTGAAAAAACGGTCCCTTCCGGCCGGTTGATGGCATACACCATGACGCCACGGTATCCCCGCCGACAGGCCTCTGCCAGCATCCGCAGGTGTTTTCGGCCACGCTCGGTCACTGCATCCGGAAACAGAAGCGACGCCCCCTCCAACAGGGTGACATTCTTCACCTCAACCCAGGCATCCGCCCGCGGACCCTGCGCGAGGAATAAATCGAAACGGGAGCGGGGCTCTCCTGGAACCTCGAAAACACGCTCCCGCTCCACTCTTGCGTAACCGGCAAGGGAGTCGATCAGACCGGCCCTGACCGCCTCCTCAATCACCGGATTGGTCCGCCCGGTATGCACACCGATCCAGCCACCCCCCATCTCGACCCGCTCCAGGGTCCACTCCAGTTTGCGCCGCGGGTTGTCACTATGGCTCAACTGCACTGCAGCACCTGGCCGCCAACACCCCAGCATGCTACCGGTATTGGGGCAGTGTGCGGTTACCTGCCGACCATCCTCCAACTCCACGTCGGCCAGAAACCGTTTGTAACGCTTCTCAATGCGACCAGATACCAGTGGCGGCAACTCCATCACGACTCCATTTCAGATCTATTTTTTAAACAGACAGGAGGACCCTGCCGATACATTCTGCGGCTTGCCTAAACGGCCTAAACAGCCCTGCAGTGACTTTGCACCAGCCACAACTGGCGCTTATAGTAAGCCTAGCCTGAGAACAACCCGCTCAATGGTTTTACAAGGAGTAGAAGATGAAACAAACGCTGTTGTTGTCCGCCTGCTGCGGCCTGATCGGCCTCAACTCTGCGATAGCAGACGATTACACTCCACCAGGCGGATACTACAGTGCTCCCGGCGCCAGCAACGCCCCCTACAACAGTTATCAACAACCGATCGGTGGGCAACCCCAGTCTCTCTACGGCAACCCAGGTTACGTCGCACCGCGCTCCGATTATGGCTCTGCAAACCAGGATGATAGAGGGATCCATATCAATCCGATGAATATGATGAACCGCATGTTCGGTTCATCAAATCAGCGCGATGATTACGGCCGTAACGATCGCTACTACGCACCACCCGCACAATACGATCGTGGGAATAATTACGGCACCACCCCGACTTATCAGGCACCGTTTTTAGGCTACGGATATGGCGATACCCCTGGATACAGCAACCCGCAAGACTATGGGAGTGCATCGAGCTACGGTTACACCTCGCCTTCCCAGTACACCCAGCCAACCTATCCATCTCCCCAAGACTACAGCCAGCAGGGTCAGGCACTATCTCAACAACCCGGCAGTAACCAATACGACACCAGCGCCAACATCAACACACCACCAGCGCCCGTTCACCAGACTCAAACGAGTCCCACTTGGCGCCCACTCACTCAGGCACAACCTGCCTCTACCAGCGCATCGATTGGCCGCTACTCTCAAGACCCGCAGATACCTGGGCAATTCGGCATGGAATCGATTCCAATGGTCAACGGTCAACCTGCCAAATTCCGGCCCCTCGAAACGCCGCCGAGAGCCAACGACGGGACAGTCTCCGCACAGTAGGGCGGAGCCGGCGTCTTAGATCGAAAGGCCGCTAGCCGATAGAAAAGCCTCGGTACTCCTCGCCGAACAGGGTCTCACACACCACCGCAGTGACCTGGGCACTGGGTGGCCCCTGATGCAGCCATTCCCGCAACGCATCAACCGCCGCGGCATCGCCACAGGCCACCACCTCGACACGCCCATCCAGCAGATTTTTGGCATAGCCGGTCAGCCCCAGCCGCTCCGCCTCGCGGCGGCTCGTAGCTCGGAAAAACACCCCCTGCACCCGGCCGGAGACATAACAGCGGCAGCAGACGACCCTACCCTTTTCATTGACGCTAGTTTTCATCGAAGATCACTCTGACTGGCATACCGGCACGCAGCCCTCCCTTTTCAGGCAACCCGAACACCACCTCCACTGGATATTTCGGCTCACCACCCGCTCCTTTCACCGGTTCCAGGCCGATCCGAACGATGCGACCAGGATACTCACCCTGAGCAGCCACCACCCGGGCCCTCGTTCCCACCTGCAGGCCATGCAGCTGCTCCAGATCGAGCTGCAGTACTGCCTGCATCTCTCCGCTGGCAGCCAGCACCAGCAACGGCACAGTGTCCAAGCGATTGACTACCAGTTGCCCAGGCTGCACCAGCAACTCGACAATCAGGGCATCAAAGGGCGCTTTCAGCCGACTGTAATCCTGCTCCAGTTCAGCCTGCGCCAACTCCGCCTCTGCCTGAGCGAAGGCGGCTTCAGCCTTGGCAAAGGCGATCTCATCCAGCTGTTTTTCGTGATCGGAGAGCAGGGTGCGCTCATAGAGCTCCAGCGAGCGTTCCAGCTCCCGGCGTGCCTCTTGCCGCGTCTCTCTGACAGATTTCAGCCGGACCCGGGCCGCCTGAAGGCGGGCCGCGATCGCCCGCTGCTCAAACTCCAGCAGTAGAGTGCCACGGGCCACCTGCTCTCCCTGAACCACGGGGATGCGAGCGATCCGGCCACTCACCAGGCTGCTCAGTTCGAGTCGTTTATGCCACGCCACCCTTCCCTCAAAGGTTGAAGCGAGCACCATACTGCTTGCCAGCAACAACAGGCAGCCAGTCAGCAGAACCCTTTTCATCATCTCTCCCCCTCAGCCGCTTCGGCCGGCACCTGATCTGTCAGCAGCTCTCCCGTCAGCGCATCAAGCTTTGCCCAGGTCAGGGCAATATTGAAATCGTTCTGCGCCTGTTTCAGGCGGATGTCCGACTCCCGCACCATCGAATCCCCCAAGTCGCTGGAGACCTCCATTTCATAGCGGGCGCGCGCCCGATCAAGGTAGAGTTCCCGATAGTCGCTGGTGACCTCCAGCTCGATCCGTTCCGCCTGAAGCTGTTGCAGCTCCATCCACAGCTCCAGCACCGACTGTCGCAACTCCAGCTGCTTCAGCGCAAGTTCAGCACGCCGTTCGCGCAGCTCGGCCCGCCGCTGCGCCGTTTCCGCATCTACCCGCGACGCGCTAAACAGCGGTAACTCAAACACCAACGCAGCACTCATGTCGTTTCGCCCCCCCAACTGCCGTTGGTAAGCCCCTGCCTCCAGCTCACCGCGGATCACCGGATTGTCAGCAGCCTGCGCGGCGTGCAACTGCTGCTCTGCTGCACTCACCGCAGCGCGCACTGCCTTCAGGCTTGGGTTGTCCTGCAAGACCTTTTCGATCCACGGCTCCAGTTCGCCTGCCTCCCGCCCCAGGGCCAATGTTGGAAACTCCAGCTCTGCTGGCAGATCATCGGGACGGTTCAGACTGATCGCTAGCTGTGAGCGGGTGATACGCTGACGGTTCTGGCTGGTGATCACGCGCCGGCGGCTCAACTCGAACAGCCTCTGCAGTCGCAGCACCTCGAGATCGGAGGTCTCGCCCAGCTGCTGGCGATTCTGCGCCCGGTCAAAACGGATAAAGGCGATCGACATTGCCTCATTCTCCCTGGCGTACTTCAGGTCAGCCAGCAGCACCCCAAAAAAAGCCTCCATCACCTGCAGACGCCGCTGCTGGCGCAATTCCAGCAGCTCCCAGACGCGCCCCTCACGGGCCGCATCAGCCGCTGCGATGCTCTGTTCGGTTCGTCCAAAGTCATAGAGCCGTTTGCTCAGGCGCAGCTTCAACCAGCTGTCATAGTGCTCTTGATTGGTGGAATTTGGTGAAGGCTCGATGACCCGCAGGGCCGCCTCTACCCCGCCAGTCAGGTCGTCATCGGCTTCGGCACCAGCATACGCGGCCTCGGCTATCGCCAGAGCCGCCTGCAGCTGTTCAAGTTGAGGATGTTCGCCATCGGCCAGCAGCAGCGCCTGCCGCAGTGTCAGAGGTGTGGGTAGCGGCTCAGCTGCCTGAGAGAACGGAGCGCACAGGAAGACAAACAGTGCGGCGATCAGCCGGCCTCTATTCCACCGCCCGCTCACCGTCCTCTGAGTTCCTTGCGCTTCTGCCGTTTGTAGCGTGGGAAGTTGGTCTCTTTATAGGCTCCGCTGACCACAAACTCCCCCAGCCAGAGAAACTCCTGCGAGTCCTTGCTGGCGCCGGTGAAGCGCGTTATCAGCTTGCCATTGAGGTCGAAAAAGCCAAACACCGGGGTCGCACGAACGCGGAACTGCTTGAAGGCAAACTCCTTCTCCGTGACCCGTTTCCCATTGAAATCAGTGATCTCCACATCGCCTTCGATATCGACACTGAAGATCAGAAAGTGCTGCTTGAAGTAGTCCTGTACCGCCGCCTGGTTCAGTACCCGCTGTTTCATACGGTGGCAGAAGGGGCACTCGTCCATCTCGAACATGATCAGAATGCCCTTCTTACCCTCTTCCCGGGCCGTCTCCAACTCTTCGCTGAAATCACCCAGTGACTGATCGAAAAAGTGCTCGCCCGGATCACGGGTAGCGGCGGCGCTGTCTGCCGCAATCAACAGCCAGAACAGCAACCAGAGCAGACGAGGATTCAGCATCGCTCAGCCTCAATTGTTTTTGTCGATAAAGTTCTCGATGTCGGAAGCGGAGATCTGCCCGACCTGACGCGCCACCACCTCGCCCTGAGGGGAGATCAGATAGGAGGTAGGCAACCCCGGCACCTTACCCAGAGCCGTATGCGGTGTGGGCTTCTGCATCAGGATCGGATAACTCAGAAATTGGTCATCAACAAAACGTCGCAGACGCTTCTTGTCGATCCGTTCCATATCGACACCGAGCACCACCGCGTCTTTGTCCTTGTGATTGTTGTGAAAAACCTCAAGTTCGGGCAACTCCTCCCGGCAGGGAGGACACCAGGTCGCCCAGTAGTTGACCAGCACCCATTTGCCGCGGTAGTCGGAGAGGCGATGCTGCTTGCCATCCAGCCCAGGCAGCTCGAAATCGACACCATCTGCCAGAACGAGATTCGTAAACAGCACGGTAATCAGCAAAGTTGTGAAGAGCTTTGCACTCATTTTCCCAAATTCCCCCAAAACATGCGGACTCGGTCCTGATATTCCTGGCACCCAATGTGTGACACTCATTCTCGGCATTAATTCGCTGGATTTCAATTTCATCCAACGGACACGAAACTCAAGTTCGGCACTGGAGCGCCGAACACTAGAGAGAATCAAGGTGCAAACCAGGATAGTTACCTTTTATTCGCTATGTTCAGTCTTTTCAATAATCGTGCTGACCTGATGGATCAGACACTGTTCTCTGTCCCGGCCCCTGACTCGACACAGAGTCCGCTGGTTGAGACTCACCCTGGGCAGCTGCGACAGTGGGTTGCATCCCTCCCCTATGCCAGCCCGGAACGGGTTGCAGAATTTGTCATCGCCAATCTGAGCCTGCTCAACCGTCATCCCGACAGAGTCAAGGATCGTGCAGAGCTGATGGAGATCTACCGCATGCCCAGCACCCGGTTGTGCCGTATTCCAATCGGCAAAAGGGGTGCACCAGACATACTGCAGATCCGCCGTCTGCTGACGGAGATGGCCTACGGCTACAAACACATCATCAACGAATGCCTCAACAATCGCTCCTGGTTGAAACAGCGCAAACGTCTGCTGCACAGTATCTTCTACGCCCTGAAATTCCTTGCGCTGGAACAGTTTGTCGCCTTCGAAGGCTATGACTGTCGCTCCCGCAAGTCGTTAAGCGAGGTGCTCAAACTCTATGCCCTGGCAGAGCAGCAGAATCTGCATAACGAAATCATCGACGACCATGACCAGGCAGGTGACGAGACCTCGACCATCAGCCATCAGACCAAACGCATCATCCTCGTCTCACTGCTTGACCCCTGTCATCTGGAGCCGGGTGAGGCGCGTATCTGTTTCGACTTCCTCAACCAGTATGCCGGCAAGGCGAAGTTCGGCTCCGTAACCGCCACAGGTGACGCTGCGGGACGATTTGTCATCGACATGTCGGGTATGGAACCATCCCGCCCCTTCGACCCGGATACCAGCCCCAACCTCGATCCGAGACGCTATCGCCGCTTCAGCCTCACTTCGGTCAGCAAGCGCATCCACAGGGCGCAGCAAAAGATCGCCATGAATGGTGAGGAACCACCTCCAGGGCTGCAGCACCTACCTCCGGAGGAGGCGATCCTGATCCTGCGGCGCATACTCAAGTCGTGGCACATTCAGCAACAGCGCGGGGCAGACCGGCAAAACCGACCGCGCCGGGTGGCGATCGCACTTGGCGTCACCAGCATCCACCATTATCTGCAGACCCTGGCGATCCAGAACGAATCCTCCAGCGACTCCAGCTTCTCGGTGATCCTCAATGGCAATCTAGGGGCGGACTACGCACCGCAACACAAGAGCTTCGAATGCATGCAGGTGGACCAGAGCGCCAGCGGCGTAGCACTACAGCTGCAGCTCTCGCAGAGTTCATCCCCCCAGGTGGGGCAACTACTGCTGATCACTGCCAGCGAGGATGAGAACAGTTCTGACTGGCGCATCGGCGTGGTGCGCCGCGCCATGCGCAAGGGCAACAGCTCGCTGGAACTGGGTGTGCAATTCATCCGCGGCCATGTCAGCCCGATCACTCTGCGCACTCCGAACAAAGGCAAAGAAGAGCAGCCAGGACGACGCGCACTTTTCATTGACCGAGGACATAAGCATCGGGGGTCGGTGATCGTCTCACGCAACTCTCTCGAGCTGGACCAGGGGTACCGGGTGGATGAGCAGACCCCCGATCCAGTGATCGTGCCGATGCAATTGGCCGAGGCGACCCCAGGTTTTGCCCGCTATCGCCTGAAGGATACTTGACGCCCCATGGGGCTCACGCATAGAGATCGTCCAGCGGCTGCTGCAGCTTACTGATGAGATCTTGATCCAGTGAGGCAAGCAACTCCGCCAAACGGGGGGATTCGGTCTCCACATCACCGGCTGTCGGCAACACAAAGTGATCGGCGTGATAGAGTTCGAGCAGCGAGGTCTCTCTCAGGTCCCGCGCCAGCGCCCACCCCCTATCCTCGCTGCGCAACACCAAGTGCGCTGCCTGCAGCGCCTTCAGCGCCGCCTCGATCCGCTCCTCTCCCGCCTCCGGCTCACGCTCAGTCAGCTCCGCGGTACTCAGTTGCCCCCCTTCCTGCTGGACCTCACGCAGATAACCGATCAAACGAAATGCAAGCAGAAAACTGGCTCCCCTCGAGTAGAACTTCTCACGCCAATTGTGCCGATAGATCCCCAAGCAGTAGGTAAACTCCGCCCCCAACAGGGTCACCAGCCAGGAGAGCCAGATCCAGATCAGAAAGATCGGGATCGCCGCCATCGCCCCGTAAATCGCCTCATAGGTGGGAAACTGGGTGACATAGAGAGCGAAGCCACGCTTCGCCGTCTCGAACAGCAGCGCTGCCAGCACGCCGCCGGCAAAAGCGTGGCGCAACGGTACGTTGCGGTTTGGCACCAGCGCATAGAGCAGGGTGAAGGCCAGTGCCGAGATCAGCACCGGCATCACCCCCAGCAGCCGGGTGCGCAGCTGCACCACCGTCGCATCCTCGATGAAGATCGGCAGGGAGACCAGATAGGAGGTAACACCCACGCTCACCACAATCAGGATCGGCCCTAGCGAGAGGATCGCCCAGTAGACCAGGAAGGTCGCAATCGGCTTGCGCTTCTTGCGCACGTGCCAGATGGTATTGAATGCCTTGTCAATGTTCGCCATCAACATCAGCGCGACGACAAACAGAAAACCAAAACCAACCCCGGAGAGCCGTCCCGCCTTCTGACTGAAGTTTCTCAGATGCTCCTGGACGATCTCCCCCGCCGCCGGCACAAAATTCTGGAAGACAAAGTTCTCGATCTCCGACGCCGCCTTCTCCGAACCAGGAAAGGCGGAGAAGAGCGCCAGCATCACCGTCATTAGCGGCACCAGAGAGAGCAACGTGGTATAGGTCAGGGCCGCCGTGTTCTGAATCCCGCCATCCTTCGCAAAATGGTGAAACAGCAGCGAGCTGAACTGACGCAGCAGATCCAGATAACGTCTCGCCTCTGCAGAGATATCCCGGGTCATGGCCTTCCTTCCTCAATCGCGGCGGCGCCAGTATGCCACATCGCTTCTGGAGGCAAACAGCCAAGCTGTTAGAATCCGCGGTAAAAACTCACGGCCCCCTGCGGCAGAATTGCTAGAATGCCGTGCCCAATCGGAAGGAGAACCGCATGAGCCTCGAGATCTATTACAATCCCCGCTGCAGCAAATGTCGCCTGACCCTGCAACTGCTGGAAGAGAAGGGCGAAACCGCTGAGGTGATCGAGTATCTGAAGACTCCGCCTAGCCGCGAGCAGCTGGAGCAGATCCTCGACATGCTCGGCCTGCAACCGCGTGAGCTGATGCGCAAAAAGGAGGCGGAGTACAAGGAGCTCAAGCTGGCCGACGAGGGCCTCAGCCGGGAACAGCTGATCGACGCCATGCTCACCCACCCCAAGCTGATCGAACGCCCCATCGTCATCAAAGATGGCAAGGCCGCCATCGGCCGTCCTCCCGAGCTGATACTGGAGATCCTCTGAGATGAGTGAGATCCTGATTCTCTACTACAGCCGTCACGGCGCCACCGCCAGCATGGCGCAACAGATCGCCCGCGGCGTCGAGGAGATCGCCGGCGCCAGCGCCCGGCTGCGCAGCGTGCCCGAAGTCTCCACCGAATGCGAAGCGGTGGCCGACACCATCCCCGACAGCGGCGCCCCCTATGTCAGCGCGGCCGACCTGGAGGGCTGCGACGGACTCGCGCTAGGCAGCCCCACCCGCTTCGGCAACATGGCGGCGCCGATGAAGTACTTTCTCGACTCCACCAGCCGGCTCTGGATGAGTGGCAGCCTAATCGGCAAACCCGCCGGTGTCTTCACCTCCACCTCCTCCATGCACGGCGGCCAAGAGAGCACCCTGCTGTCGATGATGCTGCCGTTGATGCACCACGGCATGCTGCTGCTCGGCCTGCCCTACAGCGAGACCGAACTGCTGCACACCCGCACCGGCGGCACCCCCTACGGCCCCAGCCACCTCGCCGGCAGCGACAGCAAATTGCCCCTCAGCGACGAAGAGAAAAGCCTCTGCCGGGCCCTCGGCAGACGTCTCGCAGAGACCGCAAACTGCCTGAAAGGCAGTCGCTGACCCACCCATGAGCGCGCTGCAACTGCCCCTCGGCATCGGTTTCCACAACACCGTCGATTTTGATGGCTATGTCGCGGGAAACAACGCCGAAGCGGTCAGCAGCCTGCGCTCTGCAAACGACCCGTTCATCTATCTCTGGGGCGAAGCGGCCGTCGGCAAGAGCCACCTGCTGCAGGCGGCCTGCCGGGCGCAACAAGAGCAGGGCGACAGCAGCGCCTACATTCCACTGCAGGAGATCAGCAGCTTTGCCCCCGAGATGCTTGACGGCATGGAGCTGCTCGAACTGGTCTGCATCGACGATCTGGATAGACTGGCGGGGGATACAGGGTGGGAGATGGCCCTGTTCAACCTCTTCAACCGGCTGCGGGAGAACAGCGGACGACTGCTGGTCAGCGCCAGCGTCTCACCCGCCTATCTGCCGATCGAACTGCCCGACCTCGCCTCACGCCTCACCTGGGGACCCTGCTATCATCTGACCCCGCCCGACGACGCAAGTCGCCTGCAACTATTGATCCTCGGCGCCGCCAAACGTGGCCTCGACCTGAAGCCGGAAATCGCACAGTTTCTGCTGCAGCGTATCCCCCGTGACACTCGTTCGATCCTGCAGCGACTGGAGCAGCTCGACCAAGCCTCGCTGGCGGCACAGCGCCGCCTGACCATCCCGTTTGTACGGGAGATCCTCAAGCTCTGAACGGCTCCCTAGTGTTTAGCCGACTGTTAGACGTGCCACCCTTTGCGTTGTGCCTTGCGGGTCCAGACCCAGACATAGCCTATGCCGCTGGCCAGGGTGGTGGCGAGGGTGCTCCAGATCAGCACCGCCAGCAACAGTGGCGGCAGTGCCAATGGACCGGCGTTGGTCACCGTCGCCAGCACCAGCAGGATCTGCAGCAGGGTGTTCAGCTTGCTGATCAGACTCGGGTCAGCCTGCAGATCCTCGACGAGGAAATGGTAGTAGAGCCCGCCCCCCATGATTAGCAGATCGCGGAAGATCACCGCCATCACCAGCCACACTGGCAATAGGTCGAGCGCCCCCAACACCAGAAACGAGCTCATCAGCAACGCCTTGTCGGCAAGCGGATCGAGCAGGCCGCCGAGCCGACTCTGCCAGCCAAACTGCTTGGCAAGAAAGCCGTCCAGCCCGTCGGAGATACCGGCCACCGCAAACAGCATCAGAGCGACGCCAAACTCCCGCACAAACAGCAGCCAGACCACCGGAACGGTCATCAGGATGCGCAGAAAACTGATCAGATTGGGGATATCCCGGGCTTTCACGAGGGAGCCTCTGAACGAATCATGGGCGGCAGCCTTGCGGCCAAAATCCCCCGCTGCTGCGTTACACCAAGGGCATTTCCTGCGAGCAAAATCTTGGCAATGGACTCGCTATTACGCCGCACAGGGATGTGCAAGTATCGCGGAGATAGGATATCGTTGAGCGGCCCTGCGATTTCCGCCTTACAGCGAAAAATTTGGCCTCACAATTCTGCTCGCCCAGATTCATTCAGAGGCTCCCTAACGCAACCGATATTCCAGACTCTGCTGATCCAGGCTCAGCGCCGTAGCCGCACTCTCAGCCAACGGCGCCTCAACGACCACCGGCTCCAACACCCCGCCCAGGCGAATACCACGCCGCAACGCCTCACGTCCGCCCTGCACCCGGGCAAGGAAGCTGACCCGATCGGGCTCCGCCTGCAGCAGATCGAGCTGTTCGATCATCACCAAGGTTTTGAGATAGTCACGCACCAGTACATAGTCGGCGAGACGTTCAACACCAGCGATACGAATACGCAGGGTGCCCGCATCCAGGGCGCCGGCTTTCGGGGCAAACCGGGCCACCAGCAGATTGCCCGCCTGCTCCACACCCTGTTGCGCCAGCTGCTGCCGGTTGGCGCCATCCGCCTGCCAGCTGCTGGCACCCTCGGCATCGTAGAGGGTCCAGTCGGCACTCCAACTGTTGGCTGCCAGGCGACGCAACCGTCCAACCAGCACCACATCAGGGAGGTAGCGCTCTGAGGCGCTGCGGATGTTCTGTTCGAACAGCCCCCAGATATCGCTGCTCTGGATCGCCGTCTGGTCCTCCAGATCCATCAGAGGCACCAGCAACGGCAGACCCCGCTGCTGCGCCACCACCTGCATCGATTCGCGCAGCTCGGGCTCCATTTCCGGCTGATAGAGCGTACGTTGCCGGCCATTATCGAAAGAGAGCCAGACCAGGGTGGAGGGGCGTTCGCTACCCCAGGCGGGCAATCCATTGTCCCGTAGCAGCCGGTTCACCGCCCGCTCATCGAAACGCACCCACAGCAGCCGGTCCGGCTGCGCGGCGGCCCCCTCGGCGACAGGCTGCGCCGCGGCCTCACCAGTCGGCGGAGGCGGCAACATACGGTAACGATACTGCTGCACATAGCGCGGCGCGCGCTTCTGTACGCTGTTGAACCAATCGAAGACGAGCAGCTCCCGCTCACCGGTGGCTTTCACCAACATGCGGGCGAAGGCCTCGCGGATCCCCGCTGAGCGCACTGCGGCACTCTGCCCGGCTACCGGCACTTCGGCTTCATAGATACCCTCGACCCGTTCGGCGAACACCTGCCCCGGCAGCAGCGCCGACAGCAAAAGCAGAACCCAAACGCTATGCCAGCTCATCATCTCTCTATTCCCCAATCTCTTTTCTCCCCAGCCAGGGACTGAGCCGGATTCTAGCCTGCAGCGCAGTAGCTGTCTAAACCCGCGCCGCACAAGCCAATATCTGCTAGAATCCCCCGCCATTCAATCCCCCCTGCAGCAGCGGAGCCAGAGCGTGGAACACGAGTCCAACAAGCCGTCTGAAAGCGGCCTCAGCTACCGGGATGCGGGCGTCGATATCGATGCCGGCAACAGCCTGGTGGAACAGATCAAACCGATCGTCAAACAGACCTTCCGGCCCGGCGTATTGAGCGGCCTGGGCGGCTTTGGTGCGCTGTTCGAGCTGCCGCTGGATCGCTACAGGGAGCCGGTGCTGGTCTCCGGCACCGACGGCGTCGGTACCAAACTAAAGCTGGCGCTGGCGCTCAACAAGCACGACACCATCGGCATCGATCTAGTGGCAATGTGCGCCAACGACATCGTGGTGGCCGGTGCCGAGCCGCTGTTCTTTCTCGACTACTACGCTACCGGCAAGCTGGACGTGGATACCGCCACCGAGGTGGTGCGCGGCATCGCCCAAGGCTGCAAGCTAGCCGGCGCAGCGCTCTCCGGCGGCGAAACAGCAGAGATGCCGGGCATGTATGGCGAGGGCGACTACGATCTAGCCGGTTTCTGTGTCGGTGTAGTGGAGAAGAGCAAACTGATCACCGCCGAGCGGGTCCGCCCCGGCGACAGCCTGATCGCACTTGCCTCCTCCGGCCCCCACTCCAACGGCTACTCGCTGATCCGCAAGGTCATCGAGGTAAGCGGCGCCGACCTCTCCCAGCCAATGGGCGAGACCAGCCTCGGCGAGGCCCTGCTCACCCCCACCCGCATCTACGTCAAACCCCTGCTGGAGTTGTTCGATAATTGCGATGTGCATGCCCTGGCCCACATCACCGGCGGCGGCCTGCCGGAGAACCTGCCGCGGGTGCTGCCGGAGGGCAGCAAGGCAGTGATTGACGCTGGTAGTTGGCAGATCCCCCCCGTGTTTCGTTGGCTGCAGGAGCAGGGCAAGGTGGCGGAGAGCGAGATGTACCGCACCTTCAACTGCGGCGTCGGAATGGTTGTCTGCCTGCCTGCGGATCAGGCCGACGCGGCCATCGAACTGTTGCAGGCGGCGGGTGAGCAGGCGTGGCAGATCGGCCGCATCGAGGCCCACGATGGCGAACCAATGGTCGAGATCCGCGAGCCGTGAAGCAGGCAGACAAACCGACGCGTGTGGTGGCCCTGATCTCAGGGCGCGGCAGTAATCTGCAGGCGATCATCGACGCCGCCGGCACCAGCCTGCCGATCGAGCTGTGTGCGGTGATCAGCAACCGCGCCGATGCCCAGGGGCTTGAGCGGGCCACCGCAGCGGGCATCGCCACCGCCGTGCTGGAACACACTGACTACGCCGAACGTGAGCAGTACGATCAGGCGCTGATCGAGCTGATCGATCGCTACCGCCCCGATCTAGTGATGCTGGCCGGTTTCATGCGCATCCTGAGCCCGGCATTCGTGCGCCACTATGCCGGACGCCTGCTCAACATCCACCCCTCACTGCTGCCAGACTACCGCGGCCTGCACACCCACCAGCGGGTGCTGGATGCCGGCGAGCAGCTGCACGGCTGCAGCGTCCACTTTGTCACCGAGGAGTTGGACGGCGGCCCGCTGATCGTACAGGCTCAGCTGCCAGTGGCGGCAGATGATGACGAGGCGAGCTTGGCCGCGCGGGTGCTGCAAAAAGAGCATCAAATCTACCCGCTGGCGATCCGCCTGTTTGCCGAGGGGCGACTGCGGCTCAGCGACCGAGGCAAGGTCGAGCTTGATGGCACACCACTAACCCAACCGCTGACCTTCACCCCCGAGCAGGAGATCAGCTGAGCGATGCGCGACAGCGGCCGGCTTCACCTGCCCTGCCTGCTCGCCGTTCTGCTGTCGCTCATCTCACCAACAGCCTACAGTCAACCTGCCGGGCTACAGTCGTTCGAAGCTCACTACAGCATCAGTCGCCAGGGCATCACCCTGGGGCGACTGAAACTCTCGCTGCGCTTCGACTCCAGCGGCAACTACCGCTATCGCGCCGACTCCGAACACACCGGCCTGTTCAGCTGGCTACATCCGCAGCAGGTGGAGGAGCGCAGCGAGGGACACTTCGAGCAGGGTCAGGTGATCCCGCAGCGCTACCACTACCTACGTCGTCATAGTGACGAGAAGAAGCAGATCAAGCTGCAGTTCGACTGGCAGAAACGCCAGGTCACCACCTCTACCGGTGACAGCCGCTGGCGACAGCTGATCGAAACAGGCACCCAGGACAAATTCAGCCAGCAATTGGCGGTACGACTCGACCTGGCGCAGGGCAAATCGGAGATGCACTACCGGGTAGCAGACGGCGGCCGGCTCAAAGACTACTACTTCCAGTTGCGTGGCAGGGAGCGGATCAAAACGGTCGCCGGGACACTTGACTGCCTGCGGGTGGAGCGGCGTAAAGGGTCGGGTAAGATCGACTCCACCATTTGGTTTGCCCCCACAATCGATCACCTGCCGGTACGCATCTTGCGCAGTCAGGGTGGGGCCGAGTATCTGATGGAGTTAGAGACATTGGTCAGCGCCCCGTGAGAAGCTTCAGGGTCGGGGTAGAGTCACACCCTGCTGCCCCTGATACTTGCCGCCACGATCCTTGTAGGAAGTCTCACAGATCTCATCGGATTCAAAGAAGAGGATCTGCGCCACACCTTCGTTGGCATAGATCTTCGCCGGCAGCGGCGTGGTGTTGGAGAACTCCAGAGTCACATGCCCCTCCCAGTCGGGCTCGAGCGGGGTGACGTTGACGATGATGCCGCAGCGGGCATAGGTCGACTTGCCGAGGCAGATGGTGAGCACATTGCGCGGGATGCGCAGATACTCCACGGTACGTGCCAGGGCAAAGGAGTTTGGGGGGATGATGCAGACGTCGGATTTCACATCGACAAAGCTGTTGGCATCAAAGTTCTTCGGATCAACCACCGCCGAGTTGATGTTGGTGAAGATCTTGAACTCGCCGGCACAACGGATATCGTAGCCATAGCTGGAGGTGCCGTAGGAGATCACCCGCCCAGCAGATCCCTCACGCACCTGCTGGGGCTCGAAGGGTTCGATCATGCCATGCTCGGCCGCCATGCGGCGGATCCAACTGTCGGATTTGATACTCATCAGCTCAGACTACTCAGGCGCCTGCAATATAAAGAGCGCATCATACACAGCCCGACCCCGCAGCGCCAAACCTGGCTGGCAGTTACGCCCGACCACCCTCGATTATCCCCAGAAACCAGCAGCTCACGACAGGAACACATCTCCCAGACACACCATTCACATACGAATCAGAAGGTTGATCAACAACCTTCATTGTGCTGCTTTTATAGTAATTTCTGCTCCCGGCGCCCCTCCACCCAGACCGGACAATCACCCGATGAAGCAGCCGCCCGCAAAAAACCGAGTGCCTCCAACCGATCCAGCCACCGGTGTAAACGTCGATCAGCAGACAGAAACCGATCAGTTGGATAACCTGCTGGAGCTGCAGCGGAGGATACTGGAGTCGATTGCCAGCGGCTTGGAGAGTGTCACCATCCTGAATCAGCTCTGCCAGCTTATCGAGGCCATCGTGCCACACTCACTAGCCTCGGTGATGTTGCTCAACCCCGAGAGCGGTCTGCTCAGGGTCGCCTCCAGCCCCTCTTTCCCACCCCAGGCACTGCCCTATTTCGATGGCATCAAGCCGGGAGAGACCATGGGCTCCTGCGGTAATGCAGCCCTCTCGGGGAAACCGGTGTTCATCGACAACGTACCCGGAGACGTCCGCTGGGACGGCCTGCGGGAGGCGGCTGACATGTTCCAGATCGGTTCCTGCTGGTCGTTCCCGATCCTCTCTGTGCAGCTGGAGGTCCGCGGCACTTTCGCCATCACCTCACTGGAGGANAGGACCCCTGACGCCTTTCAAACCCGCCTGCTGGAGACGGCCTCTTGGCTCGCCGGCATCACCCTGCGCAACGAGGAACGCAAGGAACGCCTGTTGCAGTGGAGCACCGCTGTGGAAAACTCCTCAGAGGGGATGATGATCACCGATGCCCGAGGCAATATCCTCGACGTGAACAGCGCCTTTTGTGTGATCACCGGTTATACGGCGCAGGAAACCCGGGGATGCAATCCACGCATCCTGCGCTCTGGCCGGCACGACGAATCGTTCTATCAGGCGATGTGGAACGAGTTAAAACAGACCGGTCACTGGCAGGGAGAGATCTGGAACCGGCGCAAGGACGGCGAGGTTTACCCGGAGTGGCTGAGTATCAGCCAGATCGCCGACGATGCGGGAGAGATCCAGAACTACGTGGCGGTATTCACCGACATCAGCAGCATCAAGGAGTCGGAGCGCCAGCTGTTCCATCTGGCCCACCACGACCCCCTGACCCGCCTGCCCAATCGATTGCTACTCAATGCCCGTCTGGAGCACCTGATCGATCAGGCCCGGCGCAACATACACTCTATCGCCTTGATGTTCCTCGACCTGGACCGCTTCAAAAACATCAACGACTCCCTCGGCCATGCCCTGGGCGATCAGCTGCTGATCGAAGTCGCCCAGCGTCTTAACGGCCGAATCCGACAGCAGGATACACTGGCTCGCCTCGGCGGGGACGAGTTCGTGGTGATCCTGGATCAGCCCGGAGGCACCTCAGAGATCGCCAATCTGGCCCAGGTCCTGATCGACGCGCTGGATCAGCCCTTCAGCCTCGGTGGAAAAGAGGCGTTCATCACCACCAGCATCGGCATCAGCCTCTACCCAGACGACGCCATCGAGCGGGAGGCCCTGCTGCGCAACGCCGACATCGCCATGTACCGGGCCAAGGAAGAGGGACGCCACCGCTACGCCTTCTATACCCCAAGCATGACCCGCCATGTACAAGAACGCCATACCCTGGAGAGCCAGCTGCGTCGCGCTCTGGAGCGGGAGGAGTTCGAACTCTTCTACCAGCCCCAAGTGGAGGCCAACAGCGGTTGCATTGTCGGCAGCGAGGCCCTGCTGCGCTGGCGCCATCCACAACGGGGACTAATCTCCCCGGAGCAGTTCATCCCGATTCTGGAGGAGACCGGATTGATCGAGGACGTGGGCCGCTGGGTTCTGGAACATGCCTGCATACAGACGGTCACTTGGCAGCAGACAGGCCTGCCTGGGATTCGCATGGCAGTCAATCTCTCCCGGGGGCAGATCTCCTCCACCTGCCTCGGACAGCAGCTGCCCCAGATCCTGCAACACACGCGTATGGACCCGACTCGGCTGGAGCTGGAGATCACCGAACACAACTTCATGCAACGGCCAGACACGGCAATTGACGTCCTGCATGGTCTGCGGGAATTGGGAGTGATGCTAGCGATCGATGGCTTTGGCACCGGCTACTCCTCCCTCGCCAAACTCAAACAGCTGCCGGTCAACTGCCTCAAGATCAATCGCTCCCTGGTGCGGGACATCAGCGTCGATTCCGAAGACGAAGCAATCTGCCGCGCCGTGGTCGCTTTGGGCCACAGCCTCAACATAAAGGTGATTGCCGAAGGGGTCGAGAATGAATCCCAGGCTGGGTTCCTGCGCACCATCGGCTGCGACGAACTGCAGGGCTTCCTGTTCAGCCGCCCCCTATCGGCCAAAGACTTCACACAATTATTGCAGGCGATGAAGGCAGAAAAGACCGACTAGCAGACTGTTCGTAAGCTTGGCTCAAGGAATCAATTCCAGAGGCCGATAAGGTGACAGACCCTGAGTAACGACCTCAGAGACCGTTCACCGAGGTAAAATATGGCCCCAAAACTTCCGGAGAAAGTGTTACTCGTCGATGATGATCGCAACCTGCTGGACTCATTCCGCCGCCAGTTTCGCAAAAGATTGAACTTGGTCACCGCTGTCAGCGGCGGTGATGCACTGCAGGCGATCCAGGACGACGGCCCCTTTGCAGTGGTGGTCTCGGACATGCAGATGCCCAATATGGATGGCGTAGAACTGCTCACCAGGGTCCGGGTAGCCGCCCCCAACACCGTTCGCATCATGCTCACTGGCAACGCCAACCTGGAGGTGGCCCTGGGCGCCATCAACCAGGGCCACATCTCCCGTTTTCTCAACAAACCGGTGGAGGTCCCCGAACTCTACGAGGCGATAATCGACGGCATCCAGCACTACCGGCTGGTGATGATGGAAAAAACGCTGCTGAATAAGACCCTGAAGGGGGCAGTGAACCTGCTCACCGACATCCTCAGCCTGGTCGATCCCGACTCCTTCAGTCAGGCCTCCCGCATCAAACGCCACGTCGACACCATGCTCAAGAGCCTGGGACTGCAAGACACCTGGCATTTTGAGCTGGCCGCGCTGCTCTCTCAGATCGGGCATATCACCATCCCCCGCGAGATCCTGGAAAAGGTCGCCAGCAACGTTCCGCTCACCACCAAGGAGGCAGCTCTCTACAAAACTCATCCGGAGATCGGCAGCCGCCTACTACAGCACATCCCCCGGCTGGAGACTGTGGCGGCCATCGTAGCCCATCAGGAGGCGGAGGATGAGATGGAGAAGATCGGCAAGCACCTCTCTCAGGAGGATAAAATCACCCTTGGTAGCCATCTGCTGAAGGTCGCCATTGCCTATGACAAACGGATCACTGCTGGTATGGATGAGGATCAGTCCCTGACCGAGCTAAAAGACGAGCCCACCCGCTACGCACCGGCCCTGGTAGAGGCCCTGGCCGCCGGTGAGGGCAGCAACAAGCAGGTGGAGATCATGCATCTGCCCCTGGCCAAGCTGCACTCTGGCATGATTCTGGATCAGAATATCCGCACCCAGGCCGGCACCATGCTGGTCGCCCGAGGCCAGGAGCTAAGCCAGCCGATCCTGCTGCGCCTGATCGCGGCGGAACACAACGACGTCATCCATGGACCCTATCGGGTGGTGAACGTCAGGGAGTAGCCCAACAAGGTTCTCCAATGAACGCTTGTTCCTCGCGCCGCTGAACTTGCTCATTCCATAGGGACGACAGGACGAGTGCGTAGAGATCTCAGCTCCCGGCGACCTGTCACCTCAGAATCTTCCACCTATTTGTTTTTAGCTTCAGGTTCGCTTTGCCACAAGGGCAGACTTACGCAAAACGTCGCACCCTCCCCATCCTCTGTTTCGAGGGAAGGAAATAGGGGATATTGGTCTGTTCAAACGCAAGGAGCTCAGCACCAAGCCGTTCGCAGTGGCTTACGAGAAACAGTCTTCGGACGAACCGCGCTTGGAGTTCTGGGAAACCTACGGATGCTGGACCCAAGGTACGAGGCCATGTAAGAAGCCCCTCAACTAAAACCCCCGCATTGCGCGGGGGGCTTTTCGAACAACCTTAGTTATTTTGAATCACGATGTTGGGGAACTTGGCCGCATAGTCCTTGGCCTGCAGCGAGAGCTTGGCCGCCGTCTTGCGGGCGATCTCGCGGTAGATCTGGGAGATGCGCGCCTCGGGATCGGCCACCACAGTGGGCTGGCCGCTGTCGGTCTCGGCACGGATGCGGGTATCCAGCGGCAGCGCACCTAGCAGATCCACGTGGTACTGATCCGACATGCTCTGGCCGCCGCCTTCGCCGAAGATGTGCTCCTCATGGCCGCACTTTGAGCAGATGTGGGTGCTCATGTTCTCCACGATGCCAAGCACAGGCACCTCCACCTTCTCGAACATCTTCAGACCCTTGCGGGCGTCGAGTAGGGCGATATCCTGGGGGGTGGTAACGATCACCGCGCCGGAGACCGGTACCTTCTGCGCCAGGGTCAGCTGGGTGTCACCGGTGCCCGGGGGCAGATCGATCACCAGGTAGTCAAGGGCGTCCCAATTGGTATCGTTGAGCAGCTGCTCCAGCGCCTGGGTGACCATCGGGCCGCGCCAGATCATCGGCGTCTCCTCGTCGATTAGGAAACCGATCGACATCGCCTGCACGCCGTGACCGGTCATCGGCTCCAGGCTCTTGCCGTCCTTGGAATCCGGCTTACCCTCGATACCCAGCATGCGCGGCTGGGAGGGACCATAGATGTCGGCATCGAGCACACCCACCGTGGCGCCCTCTTCGACCAGCGCCAGCGCCAGGTTAACGGCGGTGGTGGACTTACCGACACCGCCTTTGCCAGAGGCAACGGCGATGATGTTCTTGATGTTGTCGATCGGTTTCAGCGCCTTCTGCACCGAGTGGGCCACCACCTTCCAGGTCACCTCGACCTCGGCGGTGGCAACGCCCTCCAGCGCCTCAACCTGTGCCTTCACAGCGGTTTCGATATCACCGACACACCCCTTCGCCGGGAAGCCCAGCTCCACGGAGATCTTGACCTTGTCGCCATCCACAGCGATGCTCTTCACCGCCTTGGCGCTCACTAGGTCTTTGTTCAGGTGGGGCTCAAGATAACCCTTGATCGCCTCGTTGATCTGATCTTGCGTCACTTCTGACATCGCTGTTACTCCTACCACCGAGCGACCAGAGCGCCCGGACTATTCAAAGAAATTGGGATGGCGGCAGATTCTACACCATTATCGGAAAAAGTTACCAAGTAATTTGCTGGGTTTTATCCCATAAGCGACTGACCGGAGCGTCTGCCAAGACCCGCAGAAAACCTCAGAAGATGGCGGCAACCCCTGCGGGTCAAACTACCTCTGCCGGCCAATCTTTTAAAGATGCGCTCAGAAACACCGTTAATACAGATATGCAAGACATGACGCAAAGGATCCTGATCGTCGACGATGACCCCGGCCTGCTCGCGGGCATCCGCCGCTCATTGGGTCGACGCTACGATTTGGAGTGCGT
>NZ_AFOC01000041.1:0-29688 GCF_000224455.1 endosymbiont of Riftia pachyptila (vent Ph05) | reverse complement strand
GCCAGGATCTGGTGCTGGAGATCGACTGGCAGGGTGCGCGTCAGGTGCGGCAGCGCTTTCCCGAGGCGCTATCGATCTTCATTCTGCCGCCTGATCCGCAGGCGCTACGGGAGCGACTCGATGGCCGGGGCCAGGACAGTGCAGAGGTGATCGAGAGTCGCATGCGCGAGGCGGTGAGCGAGATGAGCCACTACGATGAGTTCGACTACCTGGTGATCAATGACGACTTCGATGTTGCGCTTGGCGAACTGGCCAGCATTGTCGATGCCCAGCGGTTGCGCATGTCGTCCCAGCAGACGCGGGAAGCGGAGCGTATTCAGGCGCTGCTGTCGGCCTGAGCTGGTGCTGTGCATGGGATAATCCGCGTGAACCAGATGGCTTCTCTGGCTCGATTTTTTCTTATTATCCAGGCAATTGAATGGATGCAGGGCGGCCCGTGGCCACCGCCGGTAATAGATTGAAATCAAGGATGATGTCGAGCGCAGCCCGACCTACACATGCCATGTTTAATGTCGGGTTAATAACCTGAATGAAAGGTTAATACGGAACTGGATGGTGTCTGGCCATGAGTTATAAGGTTCGCATCGAACCCAGCGGCCACGAATTTACAGCGGAGTCCTGCGAATCACTGTTGCATGCTGGCTTGCGCGCCGGCCTGAATCTGGAGTGCCGCTGTGCTAACGGCAGCTGTGGCCACTGCATGGTGCGTATCCTCCAGGGCGATTTCGAGTTGATCAGACAGCCCGACTTCCGTCTGACACCCCGTCAGCGAGCAGAGCGGCAGGTTTTACCCTGCTGTGTGCTGGTGCGCTCTGACATGGTTATCGAAGCCCGCGAATCCCGTGACGCTGCCGGGATGCCACGGCAGCGCCTGACTGCTCGAGTGGCGAGGGTGGACGCGTTGAGCGAGCGGGTGCGTCAACTGCATCTGCGAACCCCGCGCTCCCAGACCCTGCAGTTCCTCGCCGGCCAGCGGGTGACGCTGCATCTGGAGGGTGTGGGGCGACAGGAGTTGCATCTCGCCTCCTGCCCCTGTGATGGCATGAATCTCAAGTTCCATATTCCTGAAAATCCACGTCAGGCATTTTCCCGCGCGCTGTTTGCCGGCTTGGGTAAGGGGAAAAGGGTTGAAGTGGAGGGGCCGGAGGGTGAGTTTCTGCTCGATGAGGCAAGTCGCCGGCCGCTGATCTTCATCGCCTGGGAAACCGGTTTTGCGGCAGTGGAGAGTCTCATCGAACACGCCATCGCACTGCAGATGTCGCAACCAATGCGGCTCTATTGGCTCGCCTCGGTGGAGAGCGGCCATTATCTCACAAACTACTGTCGTTCATGGCAGGATGCGCTGGATGAGTTCCACTATCAGAAGCTGGATGTTGCGCCTGACGCCTTGGCCCGGCAGCTTGAGACAATCATCGCGCAGCAGTCTGAAGCTGCGGCGTGTGACTACTATCTGATCCTGCCTGAAGAGCAGTCTGCCTCAGTGATCAAGGTGTTGCAGGAGGCCGGCCTGGAGGCCTGCTCGCGGTTGGAGTGGTTGGCAGAGGATTGATGAGCCAATCGCCAGCGAGATCCTGTTGCATCGGCTGGTGTTTGTGGATTGGCTGCGCTGCACGTTAAAATGAGAGCCTTTTTTCGATGGTAAGGGCACATGGGCGGCAAACTGCATATCAAAACCTTCGGCTGTCAGATGAATGAATACGACTCCGCGCGCATGGCGGACGGGCTGCGCGAGGCGGAAGGGTTGGAGCTGACTGAGGTTGCGGAACAGGCCGATGTGCTGCTGCTCAACACCTGCTCGATCCGCGAGAAGGCACAGGAGAAGGTCTTTTCCCAGCTCGGTCGCTGGCGCCCTTGGAAGGAAAAAAACCCCAATCTGATCATCGGCGTCGGCGGTTGTGTGGCGAGCCAGGAGGGCGATGCAATTCGCCAGCGCGCACCCTACGTGGACCTGGTATTCGGCCCGCAAACCCTGCACCGCTTGCCGGAGATGATCCGCGAGGTGCGTGCCCAGCACCATCCGGTGGTGGATGTCTCCTTCCCCGAGATCGAGAAGTTTGACCGTCTGCCCGAGCCCCGTGCCGAGGGCCCCACCGCCTTCGTCTCAATCATGGAGGGCTGCTCCAAATACTGCACCTACTGTGTGGTGCCCTTCACCCGCGGCGAAGAGATCAGCCGCCCCTTTGACGATGTGATTGCCGAAGTGGTGGGCTTGGCTGCCCAGGGGGTGCGAGAGGTCAACCTGCTGGGGCAGAACGTCAACGCCTATCGCGGTGAGATGTACGACGGCGAGACTGCCGATCTGGCGCTGCTGATCGAATATGTGGCGGCTATCGACGGTATCGAGCGCATTCGCTTCACCACCTCTCATCCGCTGGAGTTCTCCGACAGCCTGATCGAGGCCTATGGTCGGGTACCGGAGCTGGTCAGCTTTGTCCATCTGCCGGTGCAGTCGGGCTCCGACCGGGTGCTGGCGATGATGAAGCGCGGCCACATGGCGATCGAATACAAGGCGAAGATCCGCAAGCTGCGCGAGGTGCGCCCCGACATCACCATCTCCTCCGACTTTATCGTCGGCTTTCCCGGCGAGACCGAGCAGGACTTCAATGACACCCTGAAGCTGATCGAGGCGATCGGCTTCGACCACTCCTACAGCTTCATCTACAGCCGCCGACCCGGCACCCCCGCCGCCGACCTGCCCGATGATGTGCCGCTCGAGATCAAGCAGCAGCGTCTGGAACGGCTGCAGCAGCTGATCAACAGCCAGGCCCAGCGCATCAGCCGCCAGATGGTTGGCAGCGTGCAGCGCATCTTGGTGGAGCGGCTCTCGAAGAAGAGCCCTAACCAGCTGGCCGGTCGCACCGAGAACAACCGGGTGGTCAACTTCGACGGCCCGGCTGAGCTGATCGGCGAGTTCGTGGAGGTCCGTATCACCGAGGCGCTGCCCAACTCGTTGCGGGGCGAACGCCTGCAGAGCCTCCCCGGTCAGGCCGCCAGCGGCTGAACCTGACCACCCATCATTCCATCAGGAAATACCTTGTCAGAACACCCTGAATCCCTCGATCTGCTGCTGGAGCCCGAGGACAATGAGCGGCTGGCGAATCTCTGCGGCCTGCTTGATGAACACTTGCGGCTGATCGAGCGCCGTCTGGGTATTGAGATCAACAACCGCGGCGCCAGTTTTCGCTTGATCGGCGAACCGGCGGCGATCCGTGCCGGTGAGCAGGTGCTGCGCGACCTCTATCGCACCTCGGCGGGGGAGCTGCTCGATCCGCATCGGCTGCATCTGTTTCTGCAGGACTCGGCCATCGACGTCCTGCTGGAACAGGTGCCGCGCAGCGAACTGCCGGCGTCAGTGATCAAGACCCGCCGCGGCATGGTGCGTGCTCGCGGGCCGAATCAGCAGGAGTACCTGCACAAGGTTCTGAGTTACGACATTAGCTTCGGCATCGGTCCGGCGGGCACCGGCAAGACCTATCTGGCGGTGGCCTGTGCGGTGGAGGCGCTGCAGAAGGATCAGGTGCGGCGCATCCTGCTGGTGCGTCCGGCGGTGGAGGCGGGCGAGCGGCTTGGCTTTCTGCCCGGTGATCTGGCGCAGAAGATCGACCCCTACCTGCGGCCGCTCTACGATGCGCTCTACGAGATGCTCGGTTTCGAGAAGGTCAACAAGCTGGTAGAACGCAACGTGATCGAGGTGGCGCCGCTCGCCTACATGCGCGGTCGCACCCTCAACGACGCCTTTATCATCCTCGACGAGGCGCAGAACACCACACCAGAGCAGATGAAGATGTTCCTCACCCGCATCGGTTTTGGTTCCAGAGCGGTGATCACTGGTGATGTGACCCAGGTCGATCTGCCGCGCGGGCAGAAGTCGGGCCTGCGCCAGGCCATCGAGGTGCTGGGGCAGGTGGAGGGGATCGGTTTTACCTTCTTCAACGCCAAGGATGTGGTGCGCCACACCCTAGTACAGCGGGTGGTGCGCGCCTACGATGACTTTGATCAGCGTTGCGAGGAGAATCGCGGCGGTGATTGATTCGGCGCAGGATGGATCGCGCCTGACACTGGAGCTGCAGCGGGTCAGCGAGACGCCGTCGCTGCCGTCACAAGCCCAGCTGCATGCGTGGGCGCTGGCGGCGCTGAGCGAACAGAGCGGGCCGGTCGAACTGGTGATCCGTATCGTCGATGAGGCGGAGAGTCAGGCACTGAATCGCGACTATCGCGGCAAGGACCGCCCCACCAATGTGCTCTCCTTTCCCTTCGAGACTCCCCCCGAGCTGCCAGCCGAAGCGGCTGGCAATCTGTTGGGGGATCTGGTGATCTGCGCCCCGGTGGTGGCCCGTGAAGCGGCAGCGCAGGGTAAATCACCGATTTCCCACTGGATTCACATGGTGGTGCATGGGGTCTTGCATCTGCAGGGCCTCGACCATCAGAATGATGCCGAGGCTGGGATAATGGAGGCTCTTGAGCGGAAGATCCTCGCAAGCCTTGGGGTTGCCGACCCCTACCAGATTGAAAAGGAAACATGAGCAGCAAAGATCGACCGATGTTCGGTTCGTTCCAGGCTTGGCTGAAGCGTATTAGCCAGCGTTTTAGGAGCGAACCGGAAGATAAGGCGCAGCTTGTTGAACTGCTACAGGAGTCGAACAAGCGCCGGCTGTTGGATCACGACACCCTCTCGATGATCGAGGGGGCAATGCAGGTCTCTGAGATGCGGGTTCGCGACATCATGGTGCCGCGGGCCGAGATGGTGGTGTTGCGCCGCGATGACACCCTGGAGGAGATCCTGCCGGTGGCGGTGGAGTCGGCCCACTCCCGTTTTCCGGTGATCGGCGACGATAAGGGCGAGGTGGTGGGTATCCTGCTCGCCAAGGATCTGCTTGCTTGGTGTCAGAGTGCGGACCAACGCCGCTTCCAGATCCGAGACCTGTTGCGCTCGGCGGTATTCGTGCCGGAGAGCAAGCGTCTCAATGTGCTGCTGCAGGAGTTCCGTGCCAGTCGCAACCACATGGCGATTGTCATCGACGAGTACGGCGCCGCCGCGGGGCTGGTGACCATCGAGGATGTGCTGGAGCAGATCGTTGGCGAGATCGAGGACGAGCATGACTACGACGAGGGCGGCAATATTTTTCGTCGCAGCAACCAAGAGTACATGGTCAAGGCTCGCACCGAGATCGGCGAGTTCAACGACTGCTTCGACTCCAATCTGCAAGATGACGAATTCGATACTGTCGGTGGGCTGGTGGTTAACGCCTTCGGCCATCTGCCAAAAAAAGATGAGTCGGTGGATATCGGCCGCTTCCGTTTCCGGGTGATGCGCGCCGACAGCCGCCGTCTGCACCTGCTCAGTCTGACCCTGCTGCAGAGTGCCGCCCCTCCCCAGGAAGAGTAGTCCCATGTTGCATGATGCGCGTACCGCGCTGCTGCGCAGGGGGAGGCTGCTGGCCTTGCTGGCGGGGGCGCTCACCACCCTGGGGTTTGCACCATTCAATCTATGGCCGCTGGCGATTGCCGGACCAGCCCTGCTGTTCTGGCTCTGGCTGCATGCCGGCCGCGATAGTGGCTTCCGCCTGGGGCTGCTCTACGGTCTTGGGCTGATGGGCAGCGGTGTCACCTGGCTGCATGTCAGCCTAGCCCAGTTTGGCGATGTGGGCTGGTTTCTGCCGCTGTTGGTTACGGGGTTGTTTGTTTTGGTGATGGCCCTCTACTACGGCCTGCTGGGCTGGTTGGTGAGCCGTATCCCGGTCGCTAAACGGCTGCGCCTTAGCCTGCTGTTCCCCGCCGCCTGGGTGTTGATCGAGTGGCTGCGGGCTGGTTCCTCAGCGGCTTCCCCTGGTTGCAGCTGGGCTATGCTCAGATCGATTCACCGTTGGCCGGGCTGGGGCCGCTGTTTGGCAGCCTTGGCGTCAGCTGGGCGGCGGCCTTCAGCGCCGGCCTGCTGGTGTTGATCCTGATCACAACGGCGCGGCGTACCCGACTCAAGGCGCTGGCGATGCTGGGAGTGCTCTGGGTGGCAGCCTGGGGCGTCAGCCAGATCGAGTGGAGCCACCCCGAGGGCGAGCCGATCCGGGTGGCGTTGGTGCAGGGTAACATCCCCCAGGCTGAGAAGTGGAAGCTGGGGCAACTGGCACCGACCCTGATCCACTACGCCAAGGAGACCCGCCGCCACCTGGATGCGGATCTGATCCTCTGGCCGGAGACCGCGGTGCCGGCGTTTCAGTTCCAGGTGGAGGAGCCTTTTCTACAGGGCATGCATCGGCTGCTGCAGGAGCAGGGTCACAATCTGGTGTTCGGTGTGGTGCAGATGGACCCGGAGAGCAAGGCCTACTATAACGCGATGGTGAGCCTGGGCAGTGAGCGAGCCCACTACCACAAGCGTCATCTGGTGCCGTTTACTGAGTATCTGCCGCTCAAGGATTGGCTCGGCTCGCTGGTCGATTTCCTGACCATCCCGATGTCGGACTTTGCCCATGGCAGCTCGGCTCAGCCGCTGATGCAGGTGGGGGAGCACCAGGTCGGTATGTCGATCTGCTACGAGGATGCCTTCGGCAGTGAGATGATCGAGGCGCTGCCGCAGGCGGCCTATCTGATCAACGCCTCCAATGACGCATGGTTCGGTGACTCGCTGGCGCCCCATCAGCACCTGCAGATCGCCCGTATGCGCGCCCTGGAAACTGGCCGCTATCTGCTGCGCGCGACCAATACCGGCATCTCTGCGGTGATCGGGCCGAAAGGGGGAATTGATCGGGGTCTCGCCACTGCTGCAGCGGCATGTGCTGCGCAGCGAGATCCGCGCCATGCAGGGGCTGACCCCCTATGCCAGGATTGGCAACTGGGGCATAGTTATTCTGATGCTGTTTGCCCTGATGGTCGCCTACCCCTGCAACTATTGGCGGGGCGCCTGAGTTTGTGGCTGCTCGGCTGTGGCCTGTTCGAGCTGCTGGCGCTCCTGCTCATATTTGATCACCTCGCGCAGCTGGAACAGCACCTCATCCTGGTCGCTCCAAGGGGCGGCTGCCGGGGCGGTGGCGGGTGGCGACTCGCCGTATGCGGCCAGCAGCGCCAAAAGCAGGAGGGCGAGGCAGACCGGGGATGGGCTGAAACAGTTCATGTTGTGACTCCGCCTTAGCCAGGAGAGAGAGATGCTTAAACTATTGGATGATTCAGTTATCGCTGGGTTGATCGAAAGCTCCCGCAACGCGTCCCGTCGGCGCTCTCACCACTGTTTTCATGCCGACCACAGCGAAACGGTGCAGCGCATGGCGATGGCGGCTCAGCCCGGCACCTACTACCGGCCTCATCGCCACCTGGCCCCGTCAACCTGGGAGTTCCTGATTATACTGCAGGGGTGCTGTGGCCACCTCACCTTCGATGAGAGTGGCGCGGTGCTGAGTCGTACCGAGCTGAGCGCTGCTGGGCCGGTGCGCGGTCTCGAAGTGGCGGCGGGAGTCTGGCATGCCTTGGTCGCGCTGGCCCCGGACACCCTGCTGTTCGAGTTCAAACAGGGGCCGTTCAAGCCGATCGCTGAGGCTGATTTCGCCAGCTGGGCGCCAGCCGAGGGGGAGGCGGCTGCGGCGCAGTTCGAGGCTTGGTTCCGGCAGGCTGGGGTGGGAGAGCGTCCGCCCAGGCGGGCTGACTAGTGGTAAGATCCCGCGTTTTGCAACCGTGAACCATCGATGAAGTCACTGCTGAACTATTTTGTCGATCTCTGCCTGCTGCGTGCCGCGCCGCAGGATCTGCCTGTCTCCTCGGTGTTGCTGGCGTTGACCGCGCTGCTGAATGTGCTGGTTGGGGTGCTGATGATCGTCGACTCCTCCCGTCAGCTGGGCATGGCCGTGCTGGAGAGCCTGTTCGAGGCGGGGTTGATGCTGCTCAGCCTGCAGCTGGCGCTGCGCCTCACCGGCCTGCAGCCACGATTTCTGCAGACGGCCAGCGCATTGATGGGCAGTGGTTTGTTGATGGGCCTGCTGGCGCTGCCACTGCTGAGCTGGAATCAGGCGTCGGGTGGTTCAGAGGTGGGGCTGTTGTTGCTGGTGCTGGTGATCTGGAGCATGGTGGTGTTGGGTCATATTATCCGTCACGCCTTTAACCTCAGCCTCAACCTGGGGATCGCCTTCGGCTTTATCTATACCTTGTCGGCCTGGTCGATCACCTCCACGCTCTTCCCAGTGGTGAACTGATGCATCTACACATTCTTGGTATCTGCGGTACCTTCATGGGCGGTATCGCGCTGCTGGCGCGGGCCCTGGGGCACCGGGTCACCGGCTCCGACGCTAACGTCTATCCGCCCATGAGCACCCAGCTGGAGGCGGCCGGTATCACCCTGATGGAGGGCTATGCGCCGCAGCATCTGCAGCCTGAGCCGGATGTGGTGGTAGTGGGTAACGCCATGTCGCGGGGCAATCCGGCGGTGGAGTACATGCTGGAGCGGGGGCTGCGCTACACCTCCGGTCCCCAGTGGTTGGCGGAGAATGTGTTACAAGGGCGCTGGGTGCTGGCGGTGGCGGGCACCCACGGCAAGACCAGCACCGCCAGCCTGCTCGCCTGGCTGCTGGAGTATGCCAATCTGGAACCGGGCTATCTGATCGGCGGGGTGCCGGAGAATTTTGGCCGCTCGGCGCGGCTCGGTAAGGCACCTTTTTTTGTGGTGGAGGCGGACGAGTATGACACCGCCTTCTTCGACAAGCGCTCCAAGTTCGTCCACTACCGGCCGCGCACCCTGGTCCTCAACAACCTGGAGTTCGACCACGCCGACATCTTCGACGACCTGGCGCAGATCCAGCGCCAGTTCCATCACCTGCTGCGCACCGTGCCAGGCAATGGCCTGGTGATCACCCCGGCCCAGGACGCCAATCTGGCCGCCGTGCTCGAGCAGGGTTGCTGGACCCCGCTCGAGTCGTTCGATGCGGAGCGGGAGGCGACCTGGCAAGCGGCATCCGCCAGCGCCGACGGCAGCCGCTTCGAGCTGATCTGTGAGGGCAAACCGGCCGGGCGGGTCGAGTGGGGGTTGCTCGGGCGTCACAACATCAACAATGCCCTGGCGGCGATCGCCGCGGCGCGCCATGCCGGGGTGCCGGTGGCGGTCTCGATTGAGGCGCTACGGGAGTTTCGTAACGTCAAACGGCGCCTGGAGCTGATCGGTGAGGTGGGCGGGGTGCGCGTCTACGATGACTTTGCCCACCACCCCACGGCCATCCGCACCACCCTGGAGGGGCTGCGCGGACGGGTCGGCTCGCAACGCATCATCGCGGTGCTGGAGCCGCGCTCCAACACCATGCGCCGCGGTGTGCATGCGGGTGAGCTGGCCGGGGCGCTGCAGGTGGCTGATCGGGTACTCTTCTTTCGCCCTGCTGAACTGGCCTGGGATGCGGCGGCGGCACTCCAGCCACTGGGGGATCGTGTCGCTCTGTTTGACAGCAGCGAGGCGATCATTGAAGCGTTGGCCGAGACCGCCCAGCCCGGCGATCATCTGCTGATCATGAGCAACGGTGGCTTTGAGGGGCTGCACCGGCGGCTGCTGGAGCGCCTCGGGCGGGGCTAAAATGCTCCAACAGGCCGCAGCAGGTTCCGGTAGGTCCGACTTTAGTCGGACTGTTCGGCTGACAGGGGTTGTTCCCAACAATCCTTCTGCATTTCCTCCATCCATGGAGGTCAAGCCGAACCTACGGGCTGTTATTGATCCGCCACTTGCAACCAATTGAAATCACGGATGATGTCGGGCACGGCCTGACCTATACATGAGCCAGATTAAATTGCCGGGTTAATAGCATCAGACGAGACAAAAGAGTTGCCGGACCACACCATGCATGATTCTAAGCCCATCGCCCTCGGTATCACCGGCGCCTCGGGCAGCGCCTACGCTCTACGCTTGCTGGAGTGCCTGATCGCGGCGGGGCGACCAGTCTATCTGATGATCTCCCAGGCCGGGCAGATCGTGTTGAATATGGAGTCCGGGCTGCAGCTGCCTTCGCAGCCGGCAGAGGTGGCGCGTATTCTAGCGGAACGTTTTCAGGCTGCGCCCGGGCAACTGCAGGTGTTTGGCCGTCAGCAGTGGATGGCGCCAGTGGCGAGTGGTTCCAATCCGCCTGAGGCGATGGTGATCTGTCCCTGTACCACCGGTGCGCTCTCCGCGGTGGCCTGCGGCGCCAGTAACGACCTGATGGAGCGAGCCGCGGATGTGATGCTGAAGGAGCGGCGCAAGCTGATCCTGGTGGTGCGTGAGACCCCGCTTTCCGATATCCACCTGGAGAACATGCTCAAGCTGTCGCGCATGGGGGCGCTGATCATGCCGGCCAGTCCCGGTTTCTATCAGGATCCAGAGTCGCTGGAGGATATCGTCGACTTCATGGTGGCGCGGATCCTCGACCAGCTCGGAGTGGAGCAGCGTCTAATGCCGCGCTGGGGGGAGCCGCTTTGACAGCCGGTTATGGGCTCACTGTGGTGCGGTTGCGCCCCTCCCGCTTGGAACGGTAGAGCGCCTGGTCGACCCGTTTGATCAAGGCGCGCGCATCGTCATCAGGGTGCAGCATGCTGGCGCCGAAGCTGGCGGTGATCCGGCCCACTTGCGGGAATTGGTGCTGCGCGATCGCCTTGCGCAGGTCTTCGGCAACCGTCTCCACCACCGCGAGATCGGCCAGCGGGGTGATGATCATGAACTCCTCGCCGCCCCAGCGGGCCAGCACGTCGCTCTTGCGGATGCGCTTCTGCACCACCGCGACAGCCTCCTGCAGCACCCGGTCGCCGACGTCGTGGCCGTGGTTGTCATTGATGCGTTTGAAGTGGTCGATGTCGAACATGATCAGCCCCAGCGCGCTCTGCTGCTGCTTGGCCCATTCGATCTGTCCACCAGTTCGTCGTCGAACTTCATCCGGTTGAAGACCTGGGTCAGGCGGTCGGTGGCGGCGAGCTGGGTGAGCTGCTGCTCCATCTCCACATGGTGGGTGATGTCGCGATGGGACTCGATGATCTGTACCACCCGTTCTCCTGTGTCGTCGAAGATCGGTGTGGCCGAGACCTCGGCGTAGATGACCTTGCCGTGACTGTCGAAATGTTTGTGGATGACCCGTGCCGGAGCTTTGGTCTTACGGATCAGCTCGATCGGGCAGGGGTCATGCTCGCCACTGCAGGGGACCTCGCGCTTGTGGGAGAGACGGTGGCAGGTCATCTCCGCATCGATGTGGCGCCGCCGCAATAGGTCTGGCGCGCGGCGCTGTTGGCTATCTCCAGCCGATAGGTGTCGATGTTGATCACCAGAGTGGGGTCGGCGATGGTGTCCACTACGTTCTGAATGTAGTGGTGGGAGCGCTGCAGCTTTTCCTCCGCCTGCTTGAGGGGAGAGATGTCGGAGATATAGGCGTAAAAGTGGGTGATGTGACCTGCGCTGTCGCGGATCACGGAGGTGGTGTCCTGGATCCACAGGCGCCGGCCATCGGCGCTGACCAGCTGATAGGGTTTGCGCTCGAACCAGGAGCGACTGTCTGTTTGAGCTGCTTCGTTCTCTTGGATGAGTTGTTGCAGGTAGCTGGGGGCGACGATGCTGGAGAGGGAGAGTTCTCCACTCTGGAACTCTTCTGCGGTATAGCCTAACAGAGGTTCAACGTTGCTCGAGATGTAGTCGATGGGCCAGCCGAATTCGTTGCGCCAGTGGATGACGACGGTGGGGCCACCGATAAACAGGTCGCGCTCGTCGGCGATCTCCTGGTTGAGGTGCTGGATCTGCAGCTCCGAGAGTCTGCGTTTTTCTCGGTTGAAGGTGAGGAATATCAGGACCGCGCCCAGTATCAGAAAAAACAGCCCAAGCAGGGGATATTGATGCGCCATCTCCTGGTCGATCTGGGTCTCGAGCAGCGATTCAGGAATCTGCAGTATCAGTACAAACTCGCAGTTTTGGCAGCCGCTGGAGAGGCTTGACTGGCTGTTGGGGAGACGCATGCGGAGATGGACAAATCGGCCCTCTGCGGTGCGGCTGCTGGCGATGCCGCGCTGTGTGATCTGCGACCAGATGAGAGGATGATCTTGTGCAAAACCGACTTGGGGTGAGTCGGGGAACATGAAGTTCCACTCCTGCAATTTGTTCGGGCTGAGCAGATACCGACCTTCACTGTTGAGCAGATAGGTTCTGCCCGGGTAGTCGCGGGTCAGGGCCAGAAAATCGTTGAGCAGATGGCGTCCCAGATAGTTGAGGATGACGATACCCCGTTTATTGCTCTGGGCGTCGCTCACCGGACTGGCCAGCCGCAGCATCGGCTTTAGCGGCAACTCCACCTCCCCGTGTTCCACATTGAGATCGAAAGGTGAGGTGTAGATGGCGCCGCTCGGCAGGCCGATTGTCTCGGTGAAGTAGTAGCGATGGGCCTTGGACTGCAGCTGGTCGGTGGGCACAATCGTTGGCTGCCCCTGGTTGGCGTTGACCCGTACCCGCTCCATCCCTTCAGCATCGAGAAAGCGCACTTGGTCGTAGCGACGTTTGTACTTGCTGAAGGCCTTGAATGCGATGCTGGTTCGGGCGATCGCCTGATCGCTCGGTTGCGGCTGGGTCAGCCCGTTCTGGCGGGCCTGGTCGGTCAGGTAGAGCAGGTCGGAGCGGACCTCCTTAAGATCGGTCTGCAACTGTTGGTTCAGCTGTCGCAGCAGCGTCACCGACTGGTCGTACAGTTTTTGCTCGACCCTCTCCTGCACCTGCGCCCGCAACCCCCAATGGATCAAGCTGGCCAGCAGCATCAGGCCGAGCAGGATTAATAGCAGATGATGGGTAAGACGGTGGTTCGGTTGCATCGCTGAGTTGGGCGTCACGCTTAGCTGTTGTGTGAGAGGATGGACACCTCACGAAAAACCACCACCGCACCCGTTATTTTCTTCTCCTCGATGATCGGGGTGCAGGTGTACTCGGCGTGGAAGCTGCCGCCATCCTTGCGCCAGAACAGCGCATCGCTGCTGCGGTGTGTCACGCCATTGCGCAACACACGGGCGATCGGGCATTCACCTTCGGGGAAGGGCTCGCCGTTGGCCCGAGTGTGGTGCCACATGGCGTGGCTGTTACGCCCGAGCATCTCATCCACCTCATAGCCCAGCAGTCGGGCCGCCATCGGGTTGACGAAACTGTGGTTGGCCTGCAGATCGAGGCCGAGAATGCCGTCACCGGCCAATTCCAGGATCAGTTCCTGCTGCTTCTGGCTGAGCCGGTTTTCCTCCTGCAGTTGTTTTATCGGGTCAATGTTGTCGATGGCTACCACCAGATATTTGATCTGCCCGCTGATATCGCGCACACAGGAGATGTTTAGCCGGGCCCAAAATGCAGTTTGGTCGGCCCGTTTAAGACGCAGCTCAACCGCGCCCTGTCTGGTGTCGCCGCGACGAATCTCGTTGAGATATCTCAGTCCCGTCGAAAGATCATCGGCAAGCAGCAGCTCCTTCAGATTGAGAGAGTGTAGCTCTCTGGCACTGTAGCCAGTCATCTCGCAGAACTTTTGATTCTGTTTCAGGAAGGCGCCGTTGAGTGTGAGGTGTGCGATGCCCACCGCGGCCTGCTCAAAGGTCACACGTAACTGCTCTTCATTTTGCATCAGGTTTCGCTGGTTGGCTTTGAGGGTGCGGTTGAGACGGGCGATACGCCATATCAGGAGGAGTAGAAAGGTGATGATGCCGAACAGGCCAAGCAGCCAGCCCCCGTAGGCCTGAATGATGGCGCGCAAGCCGATCTGATCGGCTTGATCGTAGGGTGCAATGCTGAGTCGTTTGAGCAGATCGTGCACCGATTGATAGTTCTCTGGGATGGTCCAGCCGGTAATGTGTGCGTTGCGGGCGGCGAGGTGCTCCGGTGGCAGTTCCAGCAGCGCAATGGCGATCTGTCGTGCCAGATCGTCAGAGGTTTGCGGCAGTTTGGCAAACGGCCACTCTGGATAGAGCGGGGTGCTGATGAGCAGTGGGAAATTGGGGTGACGCTGGGGGTTGATGACCCGCAGCATGCTGATCTCGAGTTTGCCCTCCTTGGCCATTCGCTCGAGGGTGTCCGAGCGCACCACGCCGACCTCGGCGTTGCCTTCCAGCACCGCCTGGGCCACTGCGTCGTGGGTGTTGTAAAACGCCACTGGACCCAGTTCTCCCCGTTTCAGACCGGTGTTCAATATGGTGTCCAGGGCCATGATCCAGCCCCCCAGTGAGGTGGCGTGAACTGCAGCGATGCGCTTCTTCTTCAGATCGCTCAGGCCACGGATCGAATGGTTCTCCCGATGGGTGAAGATGACGCTGCCAAATTGGGAGTTGTCGGCCTCGGTGGTGAGGCGATTGGTCAGGGTGAGGATGCGGCGCACGCCAAACTTGATCGACAGATCAACAAAGATGCCAGAGTTGACGATGACGAAGTCCACCAGATCGTTTTTCACCAGGATCGGAATGTCGTCGAACAGCATCGGCACGATGCGGAACCGGTACCTGGGTAGTCGCTGGTTAAGATAGTCGGCGGTGGCATCCCACTTGGCATGGGTCTTGGCCTGGCCGCGCTTCGCCAACACGCCGATGCGTACCTCTGGCCTGATTTCTGTATTGCCGGCGGCCTGGATGGGCGATGCTGTGGCGATCAGAAGGAGCAGACCCAACAGTGGTAGCAAAAGGTGGTAGAGGGGGATGCTTGGGGGGCTTGCGTTTCATACTTCCTGACGCTGGTTTGGCGTTGGCTTTGCGAAGGGGCGGCCAACCTGCCCGGTCGCCCAGCCTGGCCTGAAATTAAGTATAGATTCAACTATCCGAGGTTGTCGGCATGGCTTGGCTGTAGTTGAACCCATTGCTTGGTGTTATTGCGATGGAGTCCGGTGGGTGTTCGGTAGTATCAATCGCAGCAGTGCCTCGTTGCGATGGGATTCGAGCGCTTTGATGGGGCCGAGATCCTGCTCTAAGATCCTGAGCGGGTTGAGGAAATCGCTATCGGTCTGCGGCAGGCTGAGCAGCCCTGCCAGATCGGGCCGGATCTGCTGCGAAACGTTGCCGATCCAGAGCGGCCGGTCGTCCGGCGCGACCCGAAAATGGCTCGACCAGAGCCGCAGCACCAGTCGTCCGCCCTCTGGCAGCGGCCTCTCCCAGCTGATCGACTCGTGCCGGCCATCGTGCACCTGGGGCAGCAGCGGCAGCTGCTGCAGTGGTAGCGAGGGGGAGAGCAGCTGCAGCGCATTGCCCCAGTCTAACCTTGTGGCTGGTCGCCAGCCCTGTGCCTGCAGCTGATCCAGCAGCTGCGCCGGATCGCCGATCAGCTGCAGATTGAGCGGGTGGTCCAATCGGGCACGGATATCATGGCGTTGCCGGGGGATTAGGCTGCCATCATCGGCCAGCCACTCAGCTTGGCTGATCACCTCAGTGGCTGGTAGCGGCTGGTAGCGCTGCAGTTTTTCAGAGTGGTTCTGCCAGCTGTCGATGGCGAAGAGCGTGCTCAGTGCCAGAGCGGAGGCGAACATGAAGCGGTTGGCATGGGTCTCCGCCGCCAAATGGCGGTGGTAGGCAAGCCCCAGTGCCGAGATCCAGGCCAGCCCGAGCAGCAGACTACCGATTATGTCGCTCAGCCAGTGCACACCCAGATAGAGTCGTGACAGCGCCACTGCGAAGACCAGTAGCGTCACCAGGCTGTAGGGGATCCAGCGCCACTCCCGGTAGAGGGTGCGCGCAATCATCACCGCGAAGAAGCCGTAGAGGGTCAGGCTGCGCAGCACATGGGCGCTGGGGAAGGCCCAAGGGCTGAGCCCCTCGATGCGCGGCTCGGGGCGCGGTACACGCAGGCCATATTTCAGCAGCATCGGCATCAGCAATCCGAAGCCTAGCGCCGCCCCCCAGTAGCCGAGTGCCCGCCAGTTGCCCTGCAATGCCAGTAGCGCAGCCACCGCCAGGGCAAAACCCAGTATCAGCGGCAGGTCGCCGAGGCGGGTGAGGTAGACCATCAGGCTGTCGGCCCAGGGGGTGCGCAGGCTCTGCAGGGCGCTGTGGATGGCGAGGTCAGGCCCGTCGAATAGGCCGCCGCTAGTGATCAGCCCGGAGAGCAGCAGAAACAGCAGTGTGCTCAGCAACAGCAGGCTGGCCAGTATCGCCAGCCCCCGTGACTCAGGGTGATCCGGATCGCCCAGAGCGGCGGCGATCTCAGCGAAACCGCGATGGGCACGTCCCCACTGCAGGAGTGCCTGAACGATGCGGCTGGTGTGGGGTTGCAGCAGGCGGAAGATTCCCCGCGAGACGATGAGAACGATCCACAGCGCGGCGGCGAAGATCAGCAGCCAGGCCACCAGGCGGAAGGCGACCTCTGAGGCCAGCTCCAGCGAGGCGCCGAACACGATGCCCGGCAGCAGATAGGCAGGGGCCCAGACCAGTGCCGAGAGCAGATTGGCGATGAGGAAGCGCCAGGGGGGCATCTTCAGCATCCCCGCCACCAGTGGGATTACTGCCCGCACTGGGCCGAAAAAGCGCCCGAAGGCGACGCTCTTGCCGCCATATCGCTCGAAAAAATGCACCCCCTGCTGCAGCGACCGGGGGTGGCGGCGGAAGGGCCAGAGCTGGTAGAGGTGCGTCTGGTAGCGGTGCCCCAGCCAGAAGCTCAGGCTATCCCCGGCTACTGCGCCGGCCACTGCCCAGCCGAACACCGGCCAGAAGGTCAGCGCACCGTTGGCGATCAGCGCGCCGAAGCCGAACATCAATACCACCCCCGGCACTAGCAGACCGAGAATCGCCACCGATTCGGCAAACGCCACCAGGAACACCAGCCAGCCGGCCCAGAGGCTGTGCTGGGCGACCCAATCGATAACCAGCTGGAGATACTCACCCATGGCGAGGGATTATAGCCAGAGCCTGTGTAGGGTGCGGTGAGGAACGAAGCGCATCGATCGAGGAGCTGGATTGCCGAACGCAACCGATGCGGTTCATAGGCTCACCACACCCACGGCGGTCAGGCGATCTCGGTGAAAGCCTCTGCGGCGGCCTCGATGGTGTTCTGGATATCCTCGTCGGAGTGGGCGGCGGAGACAAAGCCTGCTTCATAAGAGGAGGGGGCGAGGTAGATGCCGCGCTTCAGCATGGCGTGGTAGAAGGCCTTGAAGCGCTCCTGATCGCAGGCGGTGGCGCCAGCGAAGTCGCTGACCTTGTCGGCATCGGTGAAGAACAGACCGAACATGCCGCCGACATGGTTCTCCGCCAGCGGGATACCGGCAAAATGGGCCTGAGCCATGATGCCGTTGACCAGGGTCTCGACCTTGGCGGAGAGGGCGTCGAAGAAGCCGGGCTCGGCGATCAGCTCCAGAGTTTTCAGCCCGGCGGTCATGGCCACCGGGTTGCCGGAGAGGGTGCCGGCCTGGTAAACCGGACCGAGGGGGGCAATCTGCTCCATGATCTCACGCTTGCCGCCGAAGGCGCCCACCGGCATGCCGCCGCCGATTACCTTGCCTAGTGTGGTCAGGTCGGGGCTGATGCCGTAGAGGCCTTGCACGCCACCCAGTGCCACGCGAAAGCCAGTCATTACCTCGTCGAAGATCAGCACAGTGCCGTGCTGGTCGCAGAGTTCGCGCAGGGTCTCGAGGAAGCCAGGCTGCGGCGGGATGCAGTTCATGTTGCCGGCCACCGGCTCGACGATGATGCAGGCGATCTCGTCGCCGATTAGCTCGAAGGTCTCTTTGACCTGTTCGCTGTCATTGTAGCTGAGGGTCAGCGTGTGCTCGGCTAAGGCCGCGGGCACGCCGGGTGAGCTGGGCTCGCCCAGGGTCAGCATGCCGGAACCGGCCTTCACCAGCAGCGAGTCGGAGTGACCGTGGTAGCAGCCCTCGAATTTGATGATCTTGTCGCGGCCGGTGTAACCGCGGGCGAGGCGGATTGCCGACATGGTCGCCTCGGTGCCGGAGCTGACCATGCGCACCATGTCCATGCTCGGCACTAGCTCGCAGACCTTGTCGGCCATGCGGGTCTCCAGCTCGGTGGGGGCGCCGAAGCTCAGTCCCTTGCTGATGATGGCGGCGACGGCCTCGATCACCTCGTGGTGGGCGTGGCCGAGGATCATCGGCCCCCAGGAGCCCACATAGTCGATGTAGCGTTTGCCCTCCGGGTCGAAGATATAGGGGCCGGCGGCGCAGTCGATAAATACCGGGTCACCCCCCACGCCACGAAACGCCCGCACCGGCGAGTTGACGCCGCCGGGGATGTGTTGCTGGGCCTGGGCAAAGAGGTCGTGGGAGCTGCTCATGTGGGTGAATCCTCCGCTTGGAATAGGGATTGAAAGGCCTGGCAGGCGGTTTTGATGTCGGGCTGGCCGAAGATGGCGTGGATCACTGCCAGCATGTCGGCGCCTGCATCTATTAATGGCCGGCCATTCTCCGGCGTAATGCCGCCGATGGCAACCAGCGGCAGGTCGATCTCGTGGCGTGCCTGGCGCAGCAGCAGTGGCTCGGCCTGCACCGCTCCGGGTTTTGTCTGTGAGGGGAAGAAGCGGCCGAAGGCGACATAATCGGCCCCGGCTGCGCTGGCCTGTTGCGCCAGCTGTAGCTGGTTGTAGCAGGAGACGCCGATGATGGCGCACTCACCGAGTTGGGCGCGGGCCTGCTCGATGTCGGCATCGTTACGGCCCAGATGTACGCCGTCGGCGCCGCTGGCCAGGGCCAGCGCCACATCATCATTGATTAGTAACAGGGCGTTGTGTCGGTGGCAGCAGCCGGCTAGTGTCTGTGCCTCGGCCAGGCGGCGCACCGGATCATCGCCCTTGTCGCGATATTGGATCACCCGGGCGCCGCCCTGCAGGGCCTGTTCGACCTGTTGTGGCAGCGGCAGTTCGCCCCCCAGCTTGGGATCGGTGATGGCATAAAGACCGCGCAATCGATCGTCCCTAGTCATGCTTGAAACCTCTTTCCAGTCGATAGAGCCGGTTGGGCAGGGATTGGCAGCGGCCGCTACGGAAGCCCTGGGCCAAGCTTTGCCAGGTGAACGTGAGAGCAGCGTTGACCGCATCTTCCAGCGACTTCCCCTGCGCCAGCCCGGCGGCGACAGCGGCGGCCAGGGTACAGCCGGAGCCGTGATATTCGCCGGGCAGCCGCTGCCAATTGGAGCGCTGGCGGCGACCGTCGGCGAGGTAGAGAGTGTTGATCACCTGCTCATCGGCCTCGTGGGTGCCGGTGATCAGCACTCCCTGGCTGCCTTGCTGCAACAGCTGCGTTGCACACTGCTCCAGTGTCTGCGGGCCGTCGGCGAGACGTCGCGCCTCCGGGCTGTTGGGGGTGATCAGGGTGGTCAGCGGCAGCAGCCGCTGGCGGATCGTTTCCAGCAGCAGCTGTCCCGCGAGCGGAGTGCCACCGCCGGCGGCCAGTACCGGGTCGAGCACCAGCGGGATCTGTGGGTGGGATTCGAGCAGCCCGGCCAGCGCCTCGGTGATCTCGACGCTGCCGATCAGGCCGATCTTGATCGCCCTAACCCGGCAGTCCGCCAGTACCGCCTCGACCTGGGCGAGCACCTGTTGGGCGGGCAGCGGGGCTAGCGCCTGCACGTTGCAGCTGTCCTGAAAGGTGATGCAGGTGATCGCGCTGGTGCAGTGGCAGCCGTTGGCAGCGACCGCTTCGATGTCGGCCTGGATGCCGGCACCTCCGCCGGGGTCGTGGCCGCCAATCGCTAGTATCACTGGGATTTTGGGAGGGAGAGTGTGCATCGGCGGATTGTATACTGGAATCTTCGCCGAGTGGCCGTTTGGCTGGTCAGCGGGGTACTGCCTGCTACACTGCCTAATTACTAAAACCGTTTTATCAGGCAGGGGGCTTACCTGTCCTGTTGAAGTTCTAGCGGAGTTGGCCTGGGCAGAAGTCTGGCTTTGGGCCACTGAGAGGGAGGGAATTCTATGAGTCCACAACATAGAGAGCTGGCTAATGTCGCGCGTGACTACTGCGAGATGGTCGAGACCGTGGAGTATATCGATGAGCAGTGGATTGAGCTGGTGGCGGCGCTGTTGCCTCGGCTGCATGCCGCGGTCTCGGCGCTGGGGACTGTCGGTCTGGTGAGTAAACGCCATACTCGGGTCGACCTGGATGCCCGTTTTGAGTTCTACAGCAAGTTGCGCAGTCTGTTGGGTGAAAAAGACAGCTATTGGCTGGAGTTCGATGTGGCCGAAGATGGCCAGTCGAAGAGCGGCAGTTTGGCGGATGACCTGACCGATATCTACTGCGAGCTCAAGGAGGGGCTCAACCTGATGGAGGGCGAACCGTCACAGGCTCTGGAGGGGCTGCGCGTCGGTTACCATCTCCACTGGGGGCGGCATCTGATCGATGCGCAACGCCATCTGTACGAGCTGCGCTCAAGCTATCAGATCGACCTCTGAGTTGGCTCTGAGCGGGAGTGCCGGATAGGACTCTAACGCGCCATAACCCGCCGGCTTGCTGGGTTTTGGATGATTTGCCGAGCGATCCTTGCTAGACTCCCCGACCTTTATCGAATTTTTTAGGAGATCCGGCATGAGTATGAATACCCTGACAGAGAGTGACCTGACTCTGACCGCGATTGCCCAGGAGAAGATGGGCGAGCTGTTTCAGCAGGTTGAGGACAATATCGAAGGCGTCCGGGTATTTGCCACCCCAGGCGGCTGCAGCGGTGTCAGTTTCGGTATGACCTTCAGCGATGCCATCAACGACAACGACGGCGTGCTGGCATGCGAAGGCTTCAAGGTCATCGTGGACGACGGTACCATGCAGTATCTGCGCGGCGTGGAGATCGACTTCGTTGATCGTGGTGACGGCAATCAGAGCTTCGTCTTCAATAACATGCAGCCGGTGGGCGGCAGTGGTTGTGGCTCCTGCGGCTCTTCTCAAGGTGGTGGGTGCGGCTGATTGGGTTAGCACTCGGTTGTCGGAAAAGCCTGCATGGCATTTGCCCTGCAGGTTTTTTTATGCCTAAAGAAAAGTTGGGGTGACGGATTGCATGGGCTGAAGTCGCCCCCTATGCTTGCCGAGCGTTGAATCAGGAGCGAATGGCAATGAGTGGCAAGTTGATCGATCTGGTGGTGATAGGCGGCGGCATTAGTGGTCTGGGGATGGCTCATTTTGCCCGCAACCGGGGCTTGCAGGCGCTGGTGCTGGAGGCCTCGAGGCAGCCGGGTGGCTGTCTGCGCAGCCACTGTTTTGAGCGGCCCGAAGGTGCAGTGTGGGCAGAGTTGGGCGCGCATACTTGCTACAACAGCTACGGCAATCTGCTGCAGATGCTGGAGCAGTCAGGACAGTTGCAGAGTCTGCAGGCGAAGCAGAAACAACCCTATCGGCTCTGGGTTGGCAACGCCATCAAGTCGATCGCCTCGCAGTTCAACTGGTTGGAGCTTTCTGCTGTGCCGCTACGGCTCCTGTTGTCGAAGAAGGCGGGGCGCAGTGTGCGGGACTATTTTGGCGGCATCATCGGGCGGCATAACTACCAGCGTTTTCTCGGCCCAGCGTTGGATGCGGTGGCCTGTCAGCCGGCGGATGATATTCCTGCCGAGAGTCTGTTCCGCAAGAAATCCAGGCGCAAGGAGATCCTGCGCAGCTATACCGGGCCCCGCGGGGTGCAGAGTTTTATCGATGGCATAGTTGCCGCGGGTCTGGATCTGCGTTGTGACCAGCCGGTGGTGCGGATCGAACAGAGTGCAGAGGGGTTTCAGGTCGAGACAGCTGATGGCTCGCGTTTCGCTGCCCGCAAACTGGCGCTGGCGATCGCCCCGGATCAGGCGGCCAAACTGTTACGGCAGTTGCGGCCTGAGCTGGCCGAACAGATTGGAGCGGTGCAGATGGCAGAGGTCGAGTCACTGGCGGTGCTGCTGAAGGCGGAGAGCCTGAGTCTGGAGCCGGTGGCCGGTATCATCGGGCGGGATGGGGATTTCTATTCGGCGGTCTCCCGGGATCCGGTCCCCGATCCCAATTATCGTGCCTTCACCTTTCACTTCCACCCCGGAGTGCTCGATGATGAGGGGAAGGTGCAGCAGATCTGCCAGGTGTTGGGGGTCGAGCGGGCTGCGCTGCTCGATCAGGTCGCCCATCAAAATCGTTTACCGGCGCTGAGGTTGGGGCATGCCGGGATCATCGAGACGGTGGACCGTCTGTTGGCGGGTGATTCGTTGGCGCTTACCGGCAACTGGTTTGCTGGGGTTTCGATTGAGGACAGTCTACAGCGTTCGGCTGCCGAGGCGGCGCGGTTGCTAGGTTGAGCAATTTGTTTCGGCTCAGCCCGATCGATCCCCCTTTTCGCCGGCATCGTGGTAGAGCTGTTGCAGGATATCCTTCCGACGGCGTGGCTCTACGTCCCTTCCCTTTCGGCGGAACAGCTCGCCTAGCCGATGTATGAGCTTTTTCAGGGTCCGCCAGATCTTCGGTAGCAGCCAGGCGACGAGCAGGATAAAGAGTGCCAGCAGGACGAGGAAGGTCAGCGGATAATGGAGTGCGGTCCAGAGGCCGCCGATCACCACTAGATCCTCTGCAATCGATGCGGCCCAGTTGGTGACGGGTTCTGGTGAGGTGTTGATCAGTACCCGGGAGCTGGCCTTGGTCAGGTGGCTGCCGGCCGCCAGGGTGCCGCCGGCAAGCGCTGCAGCCAGTTGTGCCGCTTCCGACACCTCGAAGCCGCTGGCGGCCCCGGCGGCCAGGATGGCGCCGGCGGGGATGCGCACAAAGGTGTGCAGCACGTCCCAACCGGTATCGACGCCGGGGGTCTTGTCGGCAAAGAACTCGATGCAGTACATGATGCCTGCTACCCCCATCACCAGCGGGTCAGACAGCACCTCCAGCCCTGGTGGCAGTATTATGTCTCCGGTTGCCCCCAGATAACCTAGCATAAAGACTGCGGCGTAGAGATTGATGCCCGCGGCCCAGCCGGCGCCGAGTGTTAATGCCAGTATCTCGATGGTTTCCATTTAGATGATCCGTGTCGTATCGCCCATCTCTTTACTATGGGGGATGGTGGCGGTCTTTCCAACGCCACTGGGGAAATGCCCGGCCAAACTGGTTGCACACTTCCGATTTTTTTCTCCTCTCCGTATGATGGCGAGCTCTGTAATAATCGTAGAGAGGGCGCAGGTGGCTATGATCAAGGTGGGTATCGTTGGGGGGACGGGCTATACCGGAGTGGAGCTGCTGCGCCTGCTGGTGAATCATTCGGCAGTCCAGGTGGTGGTGATTACCTCTCGTTCCGAGGCCGGGCGTCCGGTGGCAGATCTGTTTCCCAATCTGCGCGGGCATCTAGATCTAGCCTTCACCGAACCCGATCCGGCGCTACTTGCGAGCTGCGATCTGGTGTTCTTCGCCACCCCCAATGGCATCGCCATGCAGCAGGTACCTGAGCTGCTGGAGGCCGGTGTCCGGGTGATCGATCTGGCCGCCGATTTCCGGATCAGCGACCAGGCGCTCTGGGAAAAGTGGTACGGCATGCAGCACGCTTGTCCTGAACGGCTCGCCGAGGCGGTCTATGGTCTGCCCGAGGTGAACCGTGAAGCTGTGAAGCAGGCACGCTTGGTGGCTAATCCCGGCTGTTATCCTACTGCGGTGGGATTGGGCTTCCTGCCTCTGGTGGAGCAGGGGCTGATCGAGCTGGATCATCTGGTTGCTGACACCAAGTCGGGTGTTAGCGGCGCGGGTCGTGGCGCCAGTGTCGCCGCCCTGATGGGCGAGACCGGTGAGAGCTTCAAGGCCTATGCGATCCCTGGGCATCGTCATCAGCCGGAGATTCGCCAGACCCTGATGCGGGCGTCGGGGGGCGATGTGGGGTTGACCTTTGTGCCTCATCTGGTACCGATGATCCGGGGCATCGAGGCGACGCTTTATGCCCGGCTGAAGGATGTCTCGGTGGATCTGCAGGCGCTTTTCGAAAAACGCTACGCCGACGAGCCGTTTGTCGATGTGATGCCGGCGGGATCACACCCTGAGACCCGCAGCGTACGTGGGGTGAACCACTGCCGGATCGCGGTGCATCGGCCGTTGGATGGTGATGTGGTGGTGATCTCCACGGTGATCGATAATCTGGTCAAGGGAGCTGCGGGTCAGGCGGTACAAAATATGAATCTGATGTTTGGGTTGGCAGAGGATGCGGGTCTTGAGCAAGTCGCGTTGCTGCCGTGAGGGGCTATGAAAGCTAAAGAGAGATTCAGTTCACCGAAGATCGTCGCAAACAAAACGTCGATCGGACGAACCTGGGGGGTGTTGCTAGTGCTGATGTTGCTTGCTGCCGCCGGCTGGGGCGGTTATCAGTTGGGCGGTGAGCGGCTCTCGTCAGAGACGCTTCAGACACATGCTGAGATGCAGCAGCAGCTGGCCGTGGTTGAGGCGGAGCGCAATGATTTGCGCCGCCAGCTGACCATGGCGGAGCAGGCGGCACAGGTTGACAAGAAAGCGTTGGCGTCGGTCAAAGCGGAGATCGAGGCGTTGCAGGATGAGCGATTGAAGATGGAGGAGGAGCTGGTCTTCCTGCGTGGCATCGTCTCCACCAGCAAGAAAAAAGAGGGGCTCAAGGTGCAGGGCTTTAAGCTTGAGCCGGGGCTGGAGGCTGGGCAATTTAATTACAAGTTTACGGTTAGCCAGGTGCTGAAGAATGGTCAGGTCGCCAAAGGGCGGATTCTGATCAGCGTTGAGGGGGTGCAGGATGGCAAGGTAGCCACCTACAACCTGGATGCACTCGCGGACAAAAGTAGTGCGAGCATCAAGATGCGTTTTCGCTACTTTCAGAATATAGAGGGTGTGTTGCGCCTGCCCGAGGGTTTCGAGCCGGCCCGGCTGATCATCGAGGTGAAACCCAGCGGTAAGCGGCTGGCGCCAGTCAGTGAGAGTTATCCCTGGTCGCCAGTTTCCTGAGATAGAAATAGATATTCCGAGGTACGGTAATGAGAAGACCACGATTTCGAGCCCCCAAGATAGCCACAGTAATCGGTAAAGGCACCCACATCCTGGGTGACGTGACCTTTAGTGGCGGTCTCCACATTGACGGCACCATCAAGGGCAATGTCACCTCGGAAGGGGGTGAGAAGGCGGCCCTGACAGTGAGTGAATCTGGCACCATTGAGGGGGATGTGCGGGTCACCAACCTGATGCTGAATGGCAGGGTGATCGGTGATGTGTTTGCCAGCAATCGGGTGGAACTGGCGCCCAAGGCGCGGGTGACCGGCACGGTCTGCTATGATCTGTTGGAGATGTCGATGGGTGCGGAGGTGAATGGCCAACTGGTGCATTCGCAGGACGCAGAGCCGCGCCGGCTTGGCTATGATGAGCCTGCGGTCGATCAGGATGAACTGTCGGGAGATGAGTTGTCGGCGAGTTCCTGAGAAGGCCTGCAGATCCCAAATACTTGATTGAAATCCTTGGTTAAAGCATACTTCCGTCATTGTCTCACGTGCCGGTGCTCCGGCTAAGCGAATGGTAGGTTATCGAAGATGGGTACCGTAGAAGCAAGCAATGAATCTCTTTTGGTCTTTACTTCGGCCGCTGCCGCCAAGGTCTCTGAGCTGATCAAAGAGGAGGGCAACCCGGATCTGATGTTGCGCATCTATATCCAGGGTGGAGGCTGTTCCGGTTTTCAGTACGGCTTCAGCTTCGATGAGAATGAAGGCGAGGGGGATGCTAAGGTGGTAACCGACGGGGTGACCTTGCTGATTGATCCGATGAGCATGCAGTACCTGGGCGGGGCCGAGGTGGATTACACTGAGGGGCTGCAGGGCTCCCAGTTTGTGATTCGCAACCCCAACGCCAGCACCACTTGTGGCTGCGGTTCTTCCTTCTCTGTTTGAGCCTGGATTCAGGCTGCAAAATGGGCGCTTCGGCGCCCTTTTTTGTGCTTGAAATCTGTCGGATCAGGCAGGGTAGATGCCGCCCAGGATCACCGGCTGACTCGCGCCAGTGACGCTTGGGAGGTTGCCGGGCAGCTGTTTCAGGGTGCGCTGGGCGAGCCAGGCAAAGGCGGTGGCCTCGATCCAGTCCGGATCCACGCCGACATCGGCGGTACTGGTGACCTTCATGCGGCCTGCGTGGGCACGCAACCGGGAGAGCAGAAAACGGTTGTGCACACCGCCGCCGCACACCAACATCTCATTGGCTTGGGGGCAGTGACGCGTCACCGCTTGCGTCACGCTGACTGCTGTGAGCTCGACTAGGGTGCTCTGTACTGTTTCCACTGATAGCTCATGTGCTTGCGGATGAGCTTCCAGCCATGTCAGATTGAAATGGTCTGTGCCAGTGCTTTTCGGCAGATCGCGTTGAAAATAGGGCTCCTGCAAGAGTTGGTTCAACAGTTTTTGGTCGACTCTGCCGCTGGCTGCCAGGGCGCCGTCCTGGTCATAGCACTTCCCAAGCTGATGTTCGATCCACTGGTCGAGCAGCACGTTGGCTGGGCCGGTATCGAAGCCCACAATCGTGGCCGCAGGGTCGGCGGGTAGCCAGGTGATGTTGGCGATGCCGCCGAGGTTGAGGATTACCCTGTTGCGTTGGTGGCTTCGCAGCACCACTTCATGAAAGGCGGGGACCAGCGGGGCCCCCTCGCCACCTGCCGCCATGTCGCGGCGGCGAAAATCTGCCACCGTAGTGATGCCGGTGCCCTGGCTGATGGTGTTAGGGTCGCCGATCTGCAGGGTAAACGGCACAGTGAAGCCGGGGCGGTGGCGGATGGTCTGGCCATGGCTGCCAATTGCGGTGATCGATTCGGTCGGGCAGTTGCTCACCTCGAGCAGGGCATTCACCGCTTCGGCAAAACAGCGACCGACGCGAATGTCGAGCTGGCCCATCCGGTCGATCTCATTCTCGCCCGGGGTGGTCAGCGCGGCCAGTTCTGTCCGCAGTTTGTCAGGATAGGGGTGGCTGTGGCTGGCGCGTAGACTTGGGGCCGCGCCGGCCAGGTCGACCAGCACGGCGTCGATGCCATCCATGCTGGTGCCCGACATCAGGCCGATATAGAGCGCCTCAGTTGGCATCCGCGAGCATTGTGCGGCTGAGAGTCTCCAGCTGAGCCAGGAGATCCAGGCTCTTCATTTCGAAATCGGCGCGGTACTTTTTTGCGATCGGCTGGGCGGCGGGGAGTTTGACGGTCAGCGGGTTGCGGTGGACGCCGTTGACACGAAATTCGTAGTGCAGGTGTGGCCCGGTGGCGAGCCCGCTCTTGCCCACATAGCCGATGATCTGCCCCTGTTTTACCCGGCTGCCACTCTTCGCCTTTTTATTGTAGCGGGAGAGATGAGCATAGAGCGTGGTGTAGCGTTGCCCGTGCTGGATGATGACGGTGCGGCCATAACCACCCTTGCGGCCGCGGTGGATGATTTTGCCGTCGCCGGCGGCCTTGATTGGAGTGCCGATCTTGGCGGAGTAGTCGACGCCGCGATGCGGGCGTTTTTTGCCGAGTACCGGATGCCAGCGGGCCCTGGTGAAGCGGGAGGAGATGCGGCGGAAATCCACCGGTGCGCGCAGGAAGGCCTTGCGCATGCTGCGCCCCTCCGGGGTGAAGTAGTCGGAGTGGCCGCTCTCGTCGGTATAACGCAGGGCGCGATAACGGCGCCCCTGATTGACGAACTCGGCGGCGAGGATGGCGCCGTCGCGCAGTTTGTCGCCGTTCAGGAACTCCTCCTCCCAGATCACGCTGAAGTGGTCGCCACTGCGGATCTCCAGAGCGAAATCGATGTCCCAGCCGAAGATATTGGCCAGCTCCATGATCACTGATTCCGGCAGTCCTGCCTGTTTGGCGCTCAGATAGAGTGAGTCCTGGATGGTGGCGCTGCGATGGGTGGTGCGGCGCTCCACCTGTTTGGTATCTGTGCGGGCGCTGAAGCTGTCACCTTCAATTTCGATAATCAGGCTGTTGATGCGGTCGTGATCGAGGATCAGCGAGCGGAATGCGTTGCTGCTGTCGCGGCCGATTCGCAGGGTCTCTCCCGGCTTGATGTGGGTGAGTTGCTTGGCGGTTTTTGATGAGTTGACGATACGGTGCAGCAGGGTCGGACTGAGCGCCTGTTCGGAAAAGATGCTTGAGAGGGTATCGCCGGAACGGATGGTGTGGTTGCTCCAGCTGAGACTCTCCCGATCCAGTGCAGGTGCTTGAGTGACGATGCTCTTGGTACGGGTGGTTGTGCTGGGCTGTGCGGCGGGTTGCTCGCTCCGCCTGGGCTTGGCGGTGGGAGGTGGTGCTGGCAGGGTGGTCGAGCTGCTTTCATCCCCCAGGTCGGGCAGCTTAAGCGGCAGAGTGATCTGCCTGCTGGGTTTCTTCTGGATATTGCTGTCGGGCTGTGGTGCGCTGGGCGCTGGCGCTGGCGCTGGCGCTGGCGCTGGCGCTGGCTGGCCCCCGCTAACTTGCCAGAGTAGAAGGCCGACGCCTGCGGCAATCAGGATTGCGCCGCCAACAAGCAGTCGCAGAAGCGGAGATCGGCGAGAGCGCCGGCTTTCCAAGCGGAAATTTTTGAAATCGCGCATAGGCCTGAATTGAGGCGTGATGAGATGGATAATTTGGGAAAAATACAAGAAAGCATCGGGCCGGGGCAAGTGAGGTTGTTGGGCACGGTTCGCTAAACTTATATTTTGGGAATCATTTTAGTAGAGTTGGCGGCCAATTATTTGACTTTCTAGGTGGGCTTGATGGCGGATATAGATGCGGCGCTGGAAACTATTTTGCGGGGTACCGATGAGGTGCTGCCGGAAGATCTGCTGGTTGAAAAGCTGAAGAGGGGTAAGCCACTGCGAGTGAAGGCGGGATTTGATCCGACGGCGCCGGATCTGCATATCGGGCACACGGTATTGGTGAATAAGCTGCGCCAGTTTCAGGAGCTGGGTCATGAGGTGTTGTTCCTGGTTGGCGATTTCACTGCGATGATCGGCGATCCGACAGGTAAGAGCGCGACCCGGCCTGCCCTGACTCGGGAGCAGGTGCTGGAGAATGCTCAGACCTACGAGCACCAGATCTTCAAGATCCTTGATCCGGAGCGGACGACGATTGTCTTTAACTCCTCCTGGATGGGGGAGATGCGGGCCGCTGACCTGATCCAGCTGGCCGGCAAGTATAATGTCGCGCGGATGCTGGAGCGGGATGATTTCAGTAAGCGTTACAGTTCCGGGCAATCGATCGCGATCCACGAGTTTCTCTATCCATTAGTACAGGGTTATGACTCTGTGGCGCTGAAGGCCGATGTAGAGCTCGGTGGTACTGACCAGAAGTTCAATCTGCTGGTGGGGCGGGAGTTGCAGCGGCAATACGGTCAGGAGCAGCAGGTGATTCTGACCATGCCAATCCTCGAGGGGCTGGACGGGGTGCAGAAGATGTCCAAGTCGCTTGGCAACTACATCGGCATCACCGATGCGCCGGAGGATATGTTCGGCAAGATCATGTCGATCTCTGATGATCTGATGTGGCGCTATCTGGAATTGCTGAGCTTCAGGCCGATGTCAGAGATAGAATCATGGCGGCTAGAGATTGAACAGGGCCTCAATCCCAGGGATGTAAAGATTCTATTGGCAAAAGAGCTGGTCGGTCGCTTTCATGATGAGGCGGCGGCGGAGGCGGCGCACCAAACGTTTGTTTCGCGTTTCCAAAAGGGGCAGATTCCGGATGAAATGCCGGAGTTTGAGCTGTCGGCTGGTGAGGGCCTGCCGATCGCCAATCTGCTCAGAGATGTCGGCCTGGTGAAGAGTACCTCGGAGGCGATGCGCATGATCAAGCAGGGCGCAGTAAAGATCGACGGAGAGAAGATTGGCGATACCAAGTTGCGCCTTGAGTCGGGCGAAGGGTTTG
>NZ_AFOC01000042.1:0-29685 GCF_000224455.1 endosymbiont of Riftia pachyptila (vent Ph05) | reverse complement strand
CTGATTAGCTGTCCTGTTCCCGGCGCAGGTGGTCGAAGGCGTGAAACTGCCAGGGGCGCTGCGCCAGCACTAGACCGATGTTGATGCGCTGCTCCGGTGGTAGGCTCAGGTCGGCCTTTAGCAGCTCGGCGAACTCCTGCTCGAGCAGGCGCATCTTCTTGATCAGCAGCGCCGCAGAGCCAGCGGAGAGCTCGCCAGAGAGGAATTGGCGGTGGCTGTGCTGGCCGCTGAAGCTGGCGTCGAAGAACTCGGCTTTCACCCGCTCCTCGTAGAAGCGCACGATCGGGCCGTTGGGGATCCACTGGAAGTCAGGGGCCACCAGCAGGCGGATGCGGTTGCCCGGCTGCAGCTCGATCAGCCGCAGCCGGTCGAGCTGGGCCAGCAGCTGGATGCAGTCGTGCTCCGGGATCGCATAGTCGTGCAGGATCTGTGGCAGACTCCAGTGGTTGCGGATTAGTGCGATCAGCAGCAGCAGCCGGATGTCGCCGATCAACTCCTCCTCCTGCTCCCAACTCAACTGGCTGGTGGAGTGTTGGGCCCGCTCCATCAACCGCATCAGGTCGAGCAGCTGCATCTCCATCAGCGCGCAGATTGCTTCGATCCGTTCAAGGGTGAAGCGGCCGCTGGAGAACATCCGTTTGACGCTGGCCTCGCTGATGTGGATCTGACTGGCGACCTGGGCGTAGGTGAGGCCCTGTTGTTTTAGTGCCTGTTTGAGTGTGCTGATGAGGAGCTTCTGTTGCGACATGAAAAAGTATAAAAATATGATACGAAAGTTGGCGTATTTGTAGACGATCTTTGTAAAGGTTTCAATCTGTTTCCTGCTGGGCAATCCTGAGGCTGCAACGAGTCAACCATCAGGAGAACAGAGATGAAACCAATCCTTGCATCAACCCTTGTCGCCCTCACGCTTGTTTTTTCCACCCAGCAGAGCGCTGCCGAGGGCAGTATGGGCCACTCAGCCGCTGCTGTGCATCATTCGGCCGAAGGGCTGGGATATGCCAGCATTGCTGGTGCGCAGGTTGTCTCCGGGGTGGTGGCGGTGCCACTGATGGGCAGTGGTCAGCTCGGTCAGGCCAGCGGTGCGCTGGGGGATGTGCTGTGGGCGACGGCCAATGACAGGGCGCGGCCGTTGCCGGTCACCGACAAGGTAATCAGCGCCGGGCCTGCGCCGGATCAGGCATTACAGTTGCAACAGGGAGGTGAGTGAGATGCGTACACTTCGAGTATTTCTGATGCTGCTTCTGCTCAGCGTTAGTGGATTGAGCATCGCCGGCAGTGGTAGTGGTGCGGAGGGTGCTGAACTGCGTTTCGATCCCGTGCAGACCGCAAGGCTGGCGAAACAGGTGGAGTACCTGGCCGCAGAACGGGGGGCGCGGGTGATCATCCTCGGCCGGGTGGGGCGGCCTGCTGATCAGTTGCCGGAGGGCGTGGAGTTCACCCATGTGGCTTTTGCGGTCTACTCGCAGATCACCACCGATGAGGGTGTCCAGCTGCCAGGTTATGTGGTGTATAACCTCTACCAGCGCGCCGATCAACCGGATGTGAGTGATCTGGTGCGGGACTATCCGGCCGACTTTTTCGTCGCGGTTGAGCAACTCAAGGCGGGTATTATCATCCCCACTCCTGAGATGCAGCGCCGCCTGCTGCAGGTGATCGCCTCGGAGAGCTATAGCAAGTTGCACAATCCTGCCTATTCGGTGAGTGCAAATCCATACAATTCCCAGTTTCAGAATTGTACAGAGCACACTCTGGATGTGCTCAATGCGGCGCTCTACCAGACCGATGATGTGGCGCAGATCAAGGCCAACAACCGCGCCTACTTCAAGGCACAGCGGCTTTCGGTGGCACCACTGAAGCTCATGCTGGGTGCGCTGCTGATGCCCGATCTGTCGCTGCAGGACCATCAGGGGCCGCTGCAGACCGCTACCTTCAGCACTATTGCCGCCTATATGGAGAAGTATGGATTGGCCGATGAGGTGATCCGACTTGGCATGTAGTGATCCTGCAGGCCCTTGCGGAAGCAAACATGGGTGATCGTCAGGCAAAAAAAAGCGGGGCTCCGGTTTTTCCGGAGCCCCGCTATTTGGGTTTATCAGTTACCCGATTCGAAGGCGCCGACGTCAGGGGCGCTGCCGTTGTACTTCAGGCTCACGCCCTGGCCACTATTCCAGCTGAGTGAGCGGTCGAGAGTCAGGGTGTTGGTGTTGTAATCGATGCTGACAACTCTGGCAGCCTGACTGTCACCATCCAGCATGATCTCATCCCCCTGCTCGCCGGGGATGTCGAAGCCATCATAGAAGAAGCTGGCATCCTCGACCGGCAATTCGGTGCCGCTGCCGGCGCTCAGGGTCTGGGTCAGGAAGGTACCGGCGTCGATTAGCGGGCTGTCGTTTTGCAGACGGAAATCGCGGCCGCTTTCGTCAATAAAGCGGGCGTCTGTGACCACCGATCCGTTGCGGAAGTTGCTGTCCCCGCTGTTCCACTCTGCGATGGTGCGCTGCGAGGTGGAGGTACGATTGCCGTTGCCCTTGACCGCCAGGAATTCCTGGTCACCACTGGCGTTGACGAAGATATTGGTGTCGAACTCATAACCGTCGCTACGATCGATGTAGGCCTGTACCGGCTTGCCCTTCAGGGTATTGTTCCACCAGTCCCAACGGCTGTCGTTGTTGACGAAGCTGCTGCCGCCGAGCAGGTTGTTTTTGAAGATGTTATCGAAGAACTTGTCACCGCCTGGCTGCAACCAGGTGCCGGCGAACTCGGAGGAGTGCATTACGTTGTTGTAGACCCGGTTGCCCCAGTTGTTTTTCGCTTCGACGCCATAGATCGCCATGCGTAGGCCGGGGCCAGTGGTGTCGTGGAAACGGTTGAGGCGGATGATGCCCTGCTGACCGGCATACTGGATGCCGGAAAAGGGTGACTTGTTGCCGGAGTTGGCGGTGTAGTCGAACTCATTGCCCTCGATCAGATTGCGGCGGGTCGAGTCATACTTATAGGTCTTGACCTGACCATCGCAATCGTAGACCTCACCGTCCTTCTGCTGATCGTTATAGAAGTAGTTGTTGCGCAGCACATTGTAGTTACCGCAGCGGATATCCCACAGTGCATGGTGGGCGTTGCGAATGGAGTTGCCCGCCACCAGATTGCGTTCCGAATCAACCAACGAGAGTGCATCGTCCGCGTTGTCCTCTAGGGTGTTGTTGAGGAAACGGTTGTGGCTGGCGTGGAAGAAGAAGATACCGGCCTTGGAGCCTGCAGTGTCGTAGGCCTGGCTGAAGCTGTTGTCACGCACGATGTTGTTATGCGCCTCCAGAAAGTAGAGCCAGCGTCCCACCTTTTCGACGGTGAAGCCCTGGATTACCACATACTCCCGGTCGGTCAGGTCGATGGCGGGCTTGAGAGTGGCGCCGGTGATGGTGACTGTCTCCGAGTCATAGTTGCGGAAGGTGACATAGTTGCCGGCCGCGCCATCGTTGCGCACCTTCAGCTGCTCCTTGAAGCGGCCTTCGCGGACATAGACGGTGTCGCCTGCCTGGGCGACGGCTGTGGCACCACTGAAGGAGTCGAAGGCGGTGTCGCTGCCACCGCCGCAGCTGCGGTCGATGATGGAGTAGTCGGTGCAGCTGGAGCTGCTGATCTGGTTGTCCACATAGTAGTTGTTCCCTGAACCACCAGCGCCGATTGCCTCAGATACGTTGATTGAGAAGGCGGGCAGGGCGACGCTGGATTGGCCATCTGTGACCTGGATGGTGATCCCGGAGTAGCTGCCCACATCGCCGCTCTGCGGGGTACCGCTGAGGGTGCCGGTATTGGTGTCGAACTGTGCCCAGGAGGGCAGGCTGCTGATGCTAAAGTCGAGATCATCGCCATCCGGGTCTGCAGCGCTGGGAGTAAAGCTGTAACCACTGCCAGCTTCGACTGAACGGGTGGGGTTGCCGCTGATGGAAGGGGCAGCACTGCTGGCTCCAACTTCGATGGAGAAGGCAGCGAGTGAGCTGCTGGCCTGACCGTCAGTCACTATCAGAGTGATGTTTTGGTAGACGCCAGCGTCACCCGTGCCAGGGGTGCCAGAGAGTTGCCCGGTCTGGTCGTTGAAGCTGGCCCAGGAGGGCAGGTTGGTGATGCTGAAGCTGAGTGCATCGCCATCCGGATCGCTGGCGCTGGGGGTAAAACTGTAGTTGCTGTTTTCTGCCACGCTGGAACTCGGGCTGCCGGAGATCGATGGCGCGCTGTTGCTGTTGCCACCAGAGGATGAGCCGTCGGTTACCTCGATGTTGAATACGATGTCGGCATTTGCATGGCCGTCGAAGACGCCGATGCGCACGTTCTGGTAGAGGCCCAGATCATTGGAGCTGGGGGTGCCGGTTATGGTGCCGTTTTCGGGGGCAAAGACAGCCCAGGATGGCAGGTTGGTGACATTGAAACTGAGTTGATCACCATCCGCATCGCTGGCGGTAGGGGTGAAGTTGAAAGTGGAATTCACCGCTACGCTGCTGACCGGTGTGCCGGAGATCAGCGGTGCCCGGTTGGGCCCGGTGCCCTGATTACCTGCCTGGATGATGCCGCCAAGCCGTACCTCCTGTAGATAGCGAGTGGAACCCACGAGTGAGGAGAAATCGTTGCTGACCGTATCGGGCAGAACCTGATCTACTGCTGTTGGGGTAACATTGCCGGAGAGCCGGTCGAGTGCATCGGCGAGGGCGGTCAGATTAGCGCTGTTGTCTACTTGGCGGGCGGCTGCCACCGAGCGGCGCGCCTGCTCGATCATGCGGCGGTTGATGCGTACATCTCCGGTCCGTTGGGTAACGGCGGGGGCGGTGGTCTGGATGGCACCGTCGAGAGCCGTGCTGGCGTCGACGTTATTGACCTTCAGACGGTTGTGCATCGCTTCGTAGAGCACCTCGCTGGAGATTACGTGCAGCAGGGCGGCATAGCGCTGGCTGGCAGCATCGTCACCTTCACCGTCGAGGCTGCCATCCACCAGATCGTCGGCGAGAGCATCCATCACTTCATCTACGGTTACATTGCTGCTCAGCGCGTTGTCGCGTACCCGTCGTAGAGCCTCCGCCAGGGTCTCACTTGATTTGATCATCATCGGCAGATTGTTGTTGGTCAGTGAAGCGGTGATCGGGTCCGCCATCAGGGCGGGATCGAAACCGAAGTTAAGCAGTTCGATGACGGTGTCCCTGGCATTACTGACATTGCTGCTGGTGAGGCCGCCCTTGGCACGAGCCAGCTTGACGATCATGCTCGAATGGGGGTTGAGGTTAGCGTTCGACTGGGAGGCGTTGACGACCGTCGATTCCAGCTGGAAGTCCGGTGCCATGCCAGTCACCAGGTCGATGCCGCCTTCCGCTTCGATGGTGAGAGGGAAGGCGTTGGTGGGCACGCTGACATCAAACGAGTAACGTGCCATGCCATCTGAAGTGGTGGTGGCGAGGATGTTGTTGGAGGCGTCCCGCAGACGTACGGTTGCGTTAATAATGGGGCCGTCCCCCACGCTGCCACCGATGTTCAGTTGGGTGGTCTGTTCGCTGCCGCCACCGCTGTCGCCGATCGCCGGGGCAGTGCTGCTGTCACTACCGCCGCAGCCAGCCAGCAGCAGTGCGCTCAGCAGGGTGGGGATAAAAATTCGATTGATGCTAGGTGCGTACATGGTGGCACTCCGGTATGCGACTCAGTTGGTGCAAAGGTACGGAATCGGTGTAAAGAATTCCGACATCTGTGTCACATAGCACGGCTGAAAATTATGGATCTGAAGGTCGCTGGTGTGAATCGTGGGCTGCTTCTCATTAAGAGTGCGGTTTTTTTCACACCAATTGGGAAATGAAATCTTGTTGGCAAATGGTGAGGATTGGTCGGCAAAAGTGGTGATGTGAGCTGGCTCTCATCTGAAGTATCACTTTTGGCATCGATTGAGATTGGCCACTCCAGGAGTGCTGCTGGTTCAGAATTCGATACTCTGCTCCACCTTGGTACCGGCGTGGGGCAGAGTCAGGTCGGGAGGTGTTTCGCGGGGTTGCGTCGGAGGTGATGAGATTATTCTGGTCGCTCCAGAGGCGGTGTCTCTTTGATGTAGAGATCCTGTTTGCTGTAGGGGATCTCGATCCCCTCCCGGTTGAAGCCATTGTAGATGGCGGTCAGCAGACGGTCGACGGCCTGGCCGCGCAGCCTCGGCTCATCGACCCAGCAAAGTAGTTCGAAGTCGAGGCTGGAGCCGCCCAGGGCGCGAAATCGTACCCGGGGTGCAGGGTCTGAGCAGATCAGTGAATCCTGTTCGGCGATGCTGGTGAGCAGCTGGCGCACCTGCTCCACATCAGATCCATAGGCGGCTCCTACTGGCACCCGGATGCGATATTTCGGGTGAGGGCCGCCGCTTTCATTGATCACCTTAGCGTTGCCCATTATCGAGTTGGGGATGGTCAACTCCACATCATCGCGGGTCAGCATGCGGGTGCTGCGGATACCGATATGGGTAACCGCGCCCCGTTCGCCGCTGTCGAGCACGATATAGTCACCGATCTTATAAGGGCTGTCGGCGAGGATCAGCACCCCGGAGAAGAGGTTGGCTAGGGTGTCTTTGGCGGCGAAACCGACTGCGATGCCGACGATGCCGGCAGAGGCGAGCCAGGCGCTCATATCGATGCCCCAGGAGATGAAGATAAGGTAGAGCGCGATCGCAATGATCAGCAGTACCATCAGATTTTCGAACAGCGGCAGGGTTTGTGCTTGGATGTAGTTGAAGCGATGCGGATCGGCGGCGAGTGCCTGCAGGCCTGAGCGGGAGAGGCTGATGGCGAAGCGCATCCAGACGAAGATGCCGATAGTTTGCAGCAGCGCGATAGTCAGATGTTGGCTTGGTTCGCTGAGCGGCAGAAGATGTACCGCGATGGAGAAACCGGTCATCAGGATGGTGTAGAAGAGCGGTGTCTTGAGAGCGTCGACCAGAGCGTCGTCGAACTGGGCGCGGGTCAGTCCGGCGAGGCGCTTGAGGATACCCAGCAGGATCCAACTGATGCCCTTCGCCAGCAGCAGAGTGACGATAACAACCAGCAAGGACTGCAGATAGGGTTGATCGGGAAACTGGGCCAGCAGTGGCAGAACTTTGGCTTCAATCGACTCCATTGCGATCCTCTGCACTGTCAATAGGGATTGCAGAGGATTCTACCCCCTTGCGGGGGTTGTGAGGCATGGAAAATCTAAAGTGGACTCAGCTTAGCAATTGAATAGGCGCTCGATAGCGTCCAGTCCATCCTGCACGATCTCATCCAGCTCCTGGGGATCATCATCGTGCTCGTATGCGAGCATTGAGTAGGCGGCGAGGGATTTTAGGCCCAGCGCGATCTTGCTGACATCTGCGAGATTGAGGTCCGTGTTGGCCCTCAGGCTGCATTCTTCGCTCATGATACTGCCTCCGCGAATAATGGTAGGAGGCGTTATTGTTACTGGGTCAGCCGCCAGGCTGTCAAAGTGAGAGTTGCCTTGGATTGATCCTGGTCAACAATTGCTGCTGTTTTGTGATCCCGGTTCGCTCCAGCGCTACAGAGTTTGTGCTGTCACATCCACATAGAGACGGATCTTCTGTCCCGGCTGTAGATATTTTTCCGGTAGCTTATTCCACTTCCTGAGATCAGCCACGCTGACCCGGAAACGCTTTGCAATACGTGCCAGCGAGTCGCCGCGCCGGACCTTGTAGGCGATCTTGCTGCGCGTTCCGCTGGGTTGAGTGGTGGGCAGGGAGACGTGGGTAGAGGTGGCCTTGTTCACCCAGAACACCAGTTTCTGACCGGGTCGGATCGGGTCGCCGGGCGCCATGCCATTCCACTTTGCCAGCTTGCGATAGCTGATTCCATGACGCTTGGCGATCTCCCAGAAACTGTCGCCTTTTTGTACGATGTAGATCTGCTTGTTGCCCTTGCGGGACTTGCTCAGCAGCTTGTTTTTGCGCTGTTTGCTGCTCAAGGCGTAGTGGTTGAGGCGCTTGGTGGAGATCGGAATCAACAGGTGTTTGCCGGCGCGAATCTGATTGCCTTTCAGGTTGTTGACCTGTTGCAGCAGCTTGGTGGTGGTGCCGTGTTTGCGGGCGATCACGCTGAGGCTGTCGCCGCTGCGGATCTTGTAGCGTTTCCATCGCAGCCGCTTCTCTGCAGGCAGTGTCTCCAGCTCGGTGAGAAAGCCCTCTACCTTGTCGAGAGGTAGATTGAGCTGGTGCGGGCCGGCCGGGTCCGTGGCCCAGCGGTTGAAACCGGGGTTGAGCAGGTAGAGCTGTTCGATATCGATATCGGCCATCTCTGCGGCCAGTGCCAGGTCGAGCTGGGATTGGATGTCGATGGTCGCGAAATGGGGTTGGTCTGGGAGTGGTTTCAGGCTGATGCCGTGTTGCTCAGGATTGGCAAAGATGGCGCTGATCGCAAGTAGACGTGGCACATAGGCGCTGGTCTCCTTCGGTAGCTTGAGTGACCAGAAGTCGGTGGGCTTGCCCTTTTTCTGATTGCGGCGGATCGCCTTGCGCACATTGCCGGCGCCGCAGTTATAGGCGGCCAGCGCCAGTTCCCAGTCGCCGTCGAATTGTTGGTTGAGCGCCTGCAGATAGTCGAGGGCCGAGTGGGTGGCGGCAACAATGTCGCGGCGACCGTCATACCACCAGTTCTGCTTCAATCCGTAGAGGCGCCCGGTGGAGGGGATGAATTGCCAGAGGCCGGCAGCACGCCCGGGGGAGTAGGCGAAGGGCTGGAAGGCGCTCTCCACTGCGGGTAGCAGGGCGAGTTCGGTTGGCATCTGGCGCTTGTCGATCTCCTCCAGAATAAAGTGGAGGTAGGGAGCGGCGCGTTCCTGCAGTCTGCCAAGGTATTCTGGGTGGCTAGTGTACCAGTCGATCTCCCGTTGTACCCGGGCGTCTGCTGGGATCGGCAGTGAGAGGCCGAGTTGCAGACGCCGCCAGAGATCCTGCGGCGCTGGAGCTTCGGGCTCCCTGAAGGTGATCTGGTCAGAGAGCTCAGGGGGCTCGGTCAGGATCGGCTCAGGAGTGGACGTCTCGGAGATTTGCGGCTCTGCATCAGCGGGAGGAGTGGCAGGAGCGGCTGAAATAAGCTGCTGGCTGGCTTGGGTGGCGGCTTCTGTGACTGCCTGGCTATTATCTGCGTCTGCAGTGGCCTGCGGTAACAGGCTCATTGCCTGGCTGGAGGAGATGGCTGCGCTTGCCAGGAGGAGAGTAAGCGCGCGAACCGCGGTGATCTGCTGCATGGCAAGCCCCTGTCCCGTTTGAATGTGCCGATCGTCGAGGCTGGCAAATATAGGCAAATTGGCGATTAATTTCCATTTTCATATGCGCATCGTCCAGAATATGGGAATTATTATCACTGTAGATTAGGGGCAAACTGAGGAGTCTCTGGATGAATTTGGGCCGCAAGACTGCCGGCCATGATTCATTAGAGGCTCCCTGAGGTAAAGCATGCAGAGAGAGCTCCAAGCCTGGTTCGCGAGGATGCCAGGACAGGTGTTGGCAGAGCAGGAGCAGGCGTTGATCGAGGAGTGGGGAAGCAGCCTGTTTGGTTACCATGTGGTGCAGCTAGGTGCCCCCGCCGCGACGATGGACCTGCTGGCCACGTCACCCGCCCGGCATCGCATTCTGCTCAGCAAGGAGGACGGCGCAGGCGGCGCAAGTCCGGCTCTGATAGGCGACTGCACACGCCTGCCGTTTGCCACCGACAGCGTGGACGGCGTGGTGTTGCCCCATACCCTCGATTACTCGACTGATCCGCACCAGGCATTGCGGGAGGTGGAACGTATCCTGATACCAGAGGGGAGGGTGCTGATCACTGGCTTCAATCCGTGGAGTCTGTGGGGGATGTGGCAGCTGTTTCGGCTGCGTCGCAGGCAGCCCCCCTGGTGTGGTCATTTCTTCGGTGCGGGACGTATTCAGGACTGGCTTTCGCTGCTCGGCTTCGGCCTTGAGCGGATCGACTGGCTGATGTACCGTCCGCCCCTTGCCAGTCGGCAGCTGATGGAGCGGCTGGCCTTCCTGGAGAAGAGTGGCGCGCGTTTCTGGCCGATGCTGGGCGGTGTCTATCTGATTCAGGCGGTCAAGCGCACCTCGACCCTGACGCCTCTGCGACCGCGCTGGCGCATGGGCAAACAGGTGTTGCCGGCAAATGCAGTTGAACCCACCACAAGAAATTTACATGAATGATTTGATTGAGATTTTTACTGACGGTGCCTGCAAGGGCAATCCGGGGCCCGGCGGCTGGGGCGCGTTGTTGCGCTTCGGCTCACATGAAAAACGCCTCTGCGGCGGAGAGCCGGAGACCACCAACAACCGCATGGAGCTGATGGCGGTGATCCAGGCCCTGCGCGCTCTGAAGCGTGCCAGCCGGGCGCGTGTCACCACCGATTCGCAGTATGTGAAGAACGGCATCACCCAGTGGATCCACAACTGGAAGCGCAATGGCTGGAAAACGGCGGCAAAAAAACCGGTCAAGAACGCCGACCTGTGGCGCGAGTTGGATCAGGAGGTGGCGCAGCATCAGGTTGAGTGGGCCTGGATAAAAGGGCACAGCGGTCATCCTGAAAATGAGCTGGCGGATCAGCTGGCCAATCAGGGCATAGAGGGGTTGCGGTCACGATGAGACAGATTGTCCTGGATACAGAAACCACCGGTCTGGAGCCGCAGCAGGGCCACAGGATCATCGAGATCGGCTGTGTCGAGATGATCGATCGCCGTCTCAGCGGCAACAACTTCCATCAGTATCTGCAGCCCGATCGAGAGATCGATGCTGGTGCCATCGAGGTGCATGGCATCACCAATGAATTCCTTGCCGACAAACCGCGTTTTGCCGATCTGGCCGCAGATTTTCTCGACTATATTCGTGGTGCCGAGCTGATCATCCACAATGCGCCCTTCGATGTGGGGTTTCTGAACCACGAGTTACAGCTGATGGGGGCGGATTCGCCGCCGATCGGGGAGCTGTGCGCGGTAATCGATACCCTGGTGATGGCGAAGAAGATGCACCCGGGGCAGCGCAACAGCCTGGATGCACTCTGTAAACGCTACGATGTCGACAACACTCAGCGGGAACTCCACGGCGCGCTGCTCGATGCGGAGATCCTCGCCGATGTCTATCTGGCGATGACCGGTGGACAGGCTACTCTCTCCCTTGAGATGACCCGTGCTGAAGGGGAATCAACGGGCGATGTGGATGGGGGGATCCGGCGACTGTCAGCAGGTCGGCCAGCCCTCAAGGTGGTCAAGGCAAATGCTGTCGAGCTAGAGTTGCACGAGGCTCGTCTCGAGGCTATGGGGGAGGGGTGTATCTGGAGAAAAGAACTGCCTGTCGAGTGATCTGGCAGGAGTCTTTAAGCCCTTGATTGATTCGATGTGCGAACGCTATCGATTCCGTGAATGATATCGTTGAGTCGGGGCAGATCGAGTAACTGTACATGTTTTCGCTCGACCTTGAGTAAGCCCTCCTCCTGAAAGCGGGTGAAGAGCCGGCTGACTGTCTCCACCGCCAGTCCTAGATAGTTGCCGATCTCGTGGCGGGACATGCTGAGGAAGAAATCGGTAGCGGAAAAGCCACGCTTTTTGAAGCGCTCGGAAAAGCTCAGAAGGAAGGTGGCAAGGCGCTCTTCGGCACTCTTTTTGCCAAGCAGGGTGAGCATCTCTGTTTCCTGGCCGATCTCCCGGCTCAGCAGACAATACATCTGGTGTTGCAGGCTGGGCATGGCGCTGCTCAGCTCTTCGAGACTATCGAATGGGATCTCACAGACAGCAGTGGTCTCAAGGGCTCTAGCAGAGCAGCTGTGACGCTCGTTCTGGATCGCATCGAGTCCGATTAATTCGCCGGGAAGATGGAAGCCAAGCACCTGCTCGCTGCCATCTTCGCTTGGGGAGTAGGTCTTGACAGATCCGCTGGTGATGACTCGCAGACTGTGGAAATCATCACCTTCGCGGAATAGGTGGTCGCCACGGTGGAAGGGACGACCGCGTTTAACGATGCTGTCGAGCCTCTCTACATCATCCGGTTCCAACGCAACCGGCAGGCAGAGGGTTGCAAGACTGCAGTTTTTGCAGGCGACTTTGAGGTTCTCGAAAGAGACGACTTTCCGATTGGGCAAGCTACAACTCCGATGCCGGCATGAGATTTCAGCTCTCAATGGTGGATGGGGCTATTCTCCAAAGGTTATTGAGTTGGATCAAGCAATTTACGTATCGGATATTGAGTGAAGGAATGATTTTTGCCAACAAATAACGCGGCTGTTCCCGTGAAACCCGCCATCGGTCGCCGGATGGGGTGAGCTGAAGGCAATAAAAAAGGCCGAACCCGAAGCGGGCCGGCCCTTTTTACTATGCAACCGATCCTTTACTTGGATTCGGCCTGCGGAGCGGCGGGAGGCGGAGCCGGGTAGCCGTAAGGTGCGCCATAGGGAGCACCATAGCCATAAGGTGCGCCGTAACCGTAAGGTGCGCCATAGCCGTAGGGGCCGCCATAGTAATCACGGTAGCTATTGTAGCCGCGACCATAGCTGTTGCCACGGGCGTTGCCGCTCATGCCAAAGCTGAAGTCACCGGAGCCGTCGCCATAGCCATCACCCCAGCCGTCGTTGCCGTAGCCACGGTTGCCGCCCCAGGGGCCACCGCCCCACCAGGCAGAAGCAGCGGAAGATGCAACAATCAGTGCAGCTGCACCCACGACTTTTGAAAACTTCATCATATTTCCTTCCTCAACGTTCAGTGGATAGTTTGCCCGACTACAATGCCCCGTTGGGTGTTTGGAAATGACCCGCGAAGATCCTTCCGTCCGCTTGTTATCTATTTCCCCGCCGCCTGCGCGCCAGGTTGGCATTTATAGTTAAGCTGCGAAAATCGCCACCTGATTATAGTTGGGAGTAGGGGATATTCAACACCCGAGTGCAAGATAAACCCACCACGATGTCCAGCACTTTTGGGGGTATGCCATCCATGATGTGAATTGAGGGAAGCGGCTCGATCTGTTAATGTTTGCGCCCGTCCAGTTTTCTTCCTTTCCCAACACCCGAATGGCATGAGCAGATTCATTTTTATTACGGGCGGAGTCGTCTCCTCCCTTGGCAAAGGTATTGCTGCTGCCTCACTGGCAGCGCTGTTGGAAGCGCGTGGCCTCAAGGTCACCCTGATCAAGCTTGATCCCTACATCAATGTCGATCCGGGTACCATGAGCCCGTTTCAGCATGGCGAGGTGTTCGTCACCGAAGATGGTGCTGAGACAGATCTCGATCTGGGTCACTATGAGCGCTTCGTGCGCACCACCATGGGGAAGAACAACAACTTTACCACCGGTCAGATCTACGAGAGCGTGATCCGCAAGGAGCGTCGCGGCGACTACCTGGGTGGTACGGTGCAGGTGATTCCCCACATCACCAACGAGATCAAGGAGAGTGTGCTGCTCGGTGCGGGTGATGCCGACGTCTGTCTGGTGGAGATCGGCGGCACTGTGGGTGACATCGAGTCGCTGCCGTTTCTCGAGGCGATCCGCCAGATGGGGGTGGAGCTTGGCCATCAGCACGCCCTTTTCATGCATCTGACTCTGGTGCCCTACATCAAGGTGTCGGGCGAGATCAAGACCAAGCCGACCCAGCACTCAGTAAAAGAGCTGCGCTCCATCGGCATCCAGCCCGACATCCTGGTCTGCCGCTCGGAAAAACCGCTGCCCGAGGGCGAACGCAAGAAGATCGCCCTGTTCACCAATGTGGCGGAAGAGGCGGTTTTCTCCGCGGTGGATGCCGACTCGATCTACCGCATCCCGTTGATGCTGCATGCGCAGAACCTCGACGAGGTGGCGGTCAAGCTGCTGGGGCTGGATCTGCCTGCCGCCGACCTTAGCGAGTGGCAGGGCTACATAGAGGCTACGATGCCCTGCATGACGAGGTCCACGTGGCGATGGTGGGCAAATATGTGCATCTCACCGAAGCCTATAAGTCGCTCTCCGAGGCGCTCACCCACGCTGGCGTACATACTGGCAGCAAGGTGAAGATCCACTATATCGACTCCGAAAAGCTGGAGCAGGATGTGGGCGATCAACTGCGGGGGATGGATGCGATTCTGGTCCCCGGCGGCTTTGGCGAGCGTGGTGTGGAGGGTAAGATCGCTGCCGTCCGCTTCGCCCGCGAACAGGGCATCCCCTACCTGGGTATCTGTCTTGGCATGCAGGTGGCGGTGATCGAGTACGCGCGCAACGTGGCCGGTCTGACAGACGCGCACAGCACCGAATTCAATCCCGATTCCCCGAATCCGGTGATCGCCCTGATCACCGAGTGGCTGAATGCCGACGGTAAGCGCGAGCAACGGGATGAGAACTCCGACTTGGGCGGTACCATGCGTCTGGGTGGCCAGGAGTGTCGTCTGGAGCCCGACAGCAAGGTACGTGAACTCTATGGCGAGGAGGTGATCGTCGAGCGCCACCGTCATCGCTACGAATTCAACAACAGCTATCTCGACCGCATCGTCACCGCCGGCATGAAGATCGCCGGTCGCTCCATCGACGGCCGTCTGATGGAGATCGTCGAGATCCCCGACCACCCCTGGTTTATCGCCTGTCAGTTCCACCCGGAGTTCACCTCCCGGCCGCGCTATGGGCATCCACTCTTCTCCGGCTTCATCGAGGCGGCGCGCAAACACCGGGATGCGACAGCATGAACCTGTGTGGCTTCCCCGTCGGTCTCGATCAGCCGCTGTTTCTGATCGCTGGTCCCTGCGTCATCGAGAGTGAACAGCTGGCGCTGGATACCGCCGGCCAGCTGCAGGAGATCACCACAGCGCTGGGCATCCCCTTCATCTACAAGTCATCGTTCGACAAGGCGAATCGCTCCTCTGCCGGCAGCTACCGCGGCCCCGGTATGGAGCAGGGGCTGAAGATCCTGGAGCAGGTCAAGTCGAGCCTGGGGCTGCCGCTGCTGACCGATGTGCATGAGGATACCCCGCTGGATGAGGTCGCCGCGGTGGTCGATGTGCTGCAGACCCCGGCATTCCTCTGCCGTCAGACCAATTTTATCCAGGCCGTGGCTCGCCAGGGGCGGCCGGTAAATATCAAGAAGGGGCAGTTTCTTGCCCCCTGGGATATGAAAAACGTGGTCGACAAGGCGCGGGCAGTGGGCAACGAGCAGATTATGGTCTGCGAGCGCGGCGTTTCCTTCGGCTACAATAACCTGGTCTCCGACATGCGCGCCTTGGCGGTGATGCGTGAGACCGGCTGCCCGGTGGTGTTCGATGCCACCCATTCGGTGCAGCTGCCGGGGGGGCAGGGCAGCAGTTCGGGCGGCCAGCGCGAGCATGTGCCGGTGCTAGCGCGGGCAGCGGTGGCGGCGGGGGTGTCCGGCCTCTTCATGGAGACCCATCCCGATCCGGAGCAGGCGCTCAGTGATGGTCCCAACTCCTGGCCGCTGGACAAGCTACAGAGGCTGCTCGAAACGCTGCTGGAGATCGACCGGACGGTGAAGCGGCATGGCTTTGCCGAGCTGGCGCTGCAGTGACGGCCGGGCGGAAAGCTGACGCCCTGCTGCCTAACCTCCAAAAACCAAAAGTTTTCTGATTCGATAGACGGAGACAAAATGTCCGAGATTGTTGATATTCGCGGTCGGGAGATCCTCGACTCACGCGGCAACCCCACCATCGAGGCCGATGTGATCACCGCCGACGGCGCCATTGGCCGCGCCATGGTTCCCTCCGGGGCCTCCACCGGCTCCCGCGAGGCGCTGGAGATGCGCGACGGTGACAACAGCCGTTACCTCGGTAAAGGTGTGTTGAATGCGGTCGGCAACGTCAACGGCCCGCTGCGCGACGCCCTGATCGGTCAGGAAGTCACCGATCAGACCGCGCTGGATAACACTATGCTGGCGTTGGATGGCACCGATAACAAGTCCAAACTGGGCGCCAACGCGCTGCTTGGCGTCTCCATGGCGGCGGCCCACGCCGCAGCCCAGGAGCGCGCCCTGCCGCTCTACCGTTCGCTCTCCGCCGGTCCCTACCGGATGCCGGTGCCGATGATGAATATCATCAACGGCGGGGCGCATGCCGACAACAGCGTCGACCTGCAGGAGTTCATGATCCTGCCGGTAGGTGCCGGCTCGATCCGCGAGGCGGTGCGCTACGGCGCCGAGGTATTCCACGCGCTGAAGTCGGTCCTGAAGGGCAAGGGGATGAACACCTCGGTGGGCGATGAAGGCGGCTTCGCCCCCGACCTGAGTTCCAACCAGGAGGCGATCGACGTCATCCTCGAGGCGATCGACAAGGCCGGTTTCAAGGCCGGAAGCGATATCTACCTGGGCCTCGACGTGGCCAGCTCCGAGTTCTATCGGGATGGCAAGTATGTGTTGGCCTCTGAGAACAAGGCCTACACAGCGGCAGAGTTTACCGAACTGCTGGCCAGCTGGGTCGATCAGTACCCGATCATCTCCATCGAGGATGGTATGGACGAGAGCGACTGGGCAGGCTGGAAAATCCACACCGAGAAGCTGGGCAAACGGGTGCAGCTGGTGGGCGACGACCTGTTCGTCACCAACACCAAGATCCTGCAGCGCGGTATCGACGAGGGGATCGCCAACTCGATCCTGATCAAGGTCAACCAGATCGGCACACTCACCGAGACCCTGGCCGCCATCGACATGGCCAAGGCCGCCGGTTACAGCGCGGTGATCTCGCATCGCTCCGGTGAGACCGAGGACACCACCATCGCTGATCTGGTGGTGGCCACCGCCACCGGTCAGATCAAAACTGGCTCGCTGTCGCGCTCTGACCGGGTCGCCAAGTACAACCAGCTGATGCGTATCGAGGATCAGCTAGGCGACGAGGCGGTCTACGCCGGTAGAGACGCCTTCCCCATCCAGTTCTGAGCCTGCCTGCCCCCCCCGGATATCCGGGGGGGGGTGATTTGCTGCTTCCCCTGCACGCCCGGTGCGATTAAAGTTTCTCCGATGTCAGTTCGCTTTGCGGCTGATTTGAGTTCCAAACCCATCAACTGATCATCAGCTCAGACCATGCGTATCCTGATCGCGGTGTTGGCGATTCTATTCCTGTTTCTCCAGTTTCGCCTCTGGGTGGGGGAGGGCAGCCTGGCGGAGGTGAACAATCTCAAGCAGGAGATTGCCCGTCAGGAGCAGGCGCTGGCCGGGCTGCGTGAGCGCAACCGCCGACTGCAGGCAGAGGTGGATGACCTGCGCAGCGGCAAGGCGGCGATCGAGGAGCGTGCCCGCAGCGAACTGGGCATGATCAAGTCAGGCGAGATCTTTTACCAAGTGATCCAGAGCGACGAGGGGGTTGTGAGTGAATGAGCGATGCTGGGTGGTGGTGCCCGCCGCCGGTGTTGGACGGCGCATGGCGAGTGCGGTGCCGAAGCAGTATCTGCCGCTCAACGGCCGGCCGGTGATCGAGCATACCCTGAACGTTTTTCTTGAGCATCCGCGAATCGATGGAGTCTGCGTGGCATTGTCTGAAGATGATGGTTGGTGGGAGACGATCGGTTGTCGCAACCACCCCCGGCTGTTGCGCGCCCCCGGCGGTGCGGAGCGCTGTCACTCGGTGCTGCATGGGCTGGAGCGACTGGCGTCGCAGGCGGAGGATCGGGACTGGGTGCTGGTGCATGATGCGGCGCGTCCCTGCCTTCGCCGTGAGGATCTCGATCTGTTGCTGGATGAGTTGCAGGACGATCCGGTAGGTGGACTGCTCGGGGTGCCGGTACACGATACAGTGAAGCGCGTTGTCGCCGGCAATCAGGTGGAGGCAACAGTACCGCGCGAGGGGCTCTGGCGCGCCTACACACCCCAGATGTTTCGTTTTGCTCTGCTGAAAAAGGCGCTCTCTGACGCCTTGATAGAAGGGGCGCTGGTGACCGATGATGCCAGCGCGATGGAGTTGGCGGGGTTTCGGCCGCGGATGGTGGAGGGCCATGCCGACAACATCAAGATTACCCGACCGGAGGATCTGCCGCTGGCGGCCTTCTATCTGCGTATTATCTCAGGTGTTGGAGAGTAGCTGGCGCAGATCGCGGATCTCGGCCTTGGCGTGTTGCAAGATCGCCAGCGAATGGCGCGGGGTCAGCCGACCCAGGGCGAGCTTGTGGTATGCCGGCAGCAGATCGAGGCGTGGCAGCTGCTCCATGCGCGGGCTGCCCACATAGCTGTGCAGGCGGGCGATCAGCAGCAGGTCGGTGTAGTCCGGCTTCTCCTGAGGGTCGCGCATCCAGTCGTCGGCGTGTAGTGCGGCCTGCACAAAATCATTCTCGAAGCCCCACTTGCGCAGCACCATCGCACCTATCTCGTGCCGCAGGTTGTTGATCGTCTGATCCAGCAGCTGTGGATTGTCGATCAGTTCTGGGTAGCCGCGGGAGGCGTTGATGATCGGCAGGGTGCCGATGTTGTGTACCAGCCCTATCAGCAGCGCTCGGTCGGGGCTCATGCCTGGCGTGATGCGGCCTAGTTCGTGGCACACCGGGGCGACATAACAGCTGTGCTGCCAGGTCGAGCGCAGCTTGTTATTGAGGGCTTTGAAGCTGCTGTGGAACAGGGTGTGCAGGGCGAAGCTGATGACTAGATTGTGGGTTACGTTGTGGCCCAGGCGGGTAATCGCGTCGGGCAGGCTGTTGATCTTTGAGCGACCGCGGTAGGCGGCGCTATTGACGACGCTGATCAGGCGCGCGGCGATGGTGGGATCGGCTTGGATCACCCGGGCGATGTCGTTGCTGTCGGTGTCGGCGTTATTGACTACCTTGGCGATGCGGGTGGCGATGGAGGGCATCGAGGGCAGTTGCAGCTTGCCTGACTTGGTCGCCTCGAACAGCTCCCAGTAGAGCTTCGCCTCTGGTCCGCCCGACTCTTTCAACTCGATCCGGCCAGGCTGCATCTCGCTGCTGTCATCCGGCAGTTTGCTGATGCTGAGCACGATGTCGCGCTCCAGCTTGAGGATGGTGATTGCCCCGCGCGCGGTGATGTCGTATTGGTGGGGGATCCTGACCGAGAGCGGATAGGCGCAGCGCTCTGAGTCTGCGGTGTAGATGGCGCGCTTGCCGTCTTGCTGGACAAACTCGACCTCACCCTGCATCAGGAAGGTGATCTCGCTGCTCTGACTGCCCGCTTTGATCACGCTGTCGCCATCCACCAGGTGCTCGACAATCGCTTCGCTGGCGATGTGAGGCGCCACTCTGTCTGGCAGCTTCCACAACGGGTTGAATTCTTTTAAATCTAAAGGCCGGGCGACAGAGAGTGATCTAGCCATGTTGTTGATCATTGCAGGGATTGAGCAGGGGTGTTCGGTTGGGCTGCGGCGGTTGGCTCGTTACAATGCCGCCTCTCAGCATCGTTAGCGTCTGGGACGGTTGACTCTTTAAATTCAATATCGGGGGCGAGGCATGCGCATTGGGCAAGGCTATGATGCACACCGTTTTGCGGCGGGGCGACGTTTGGTGCTGGGTGGGGTGGAGATCCCGCATGAGCTGGGCATGCAGGCCCATTCTGATGGAGATGTGCTGATCCACGCGCTCTGTGATGCGCTGCTTGGTGCGGCGGCGCAGGGGGACATCGGCAAGCTGTTTCCCGATAATTCGGCGGAGTTCGCCGGTATCGACAGCCGCATCTTGCTGCGACAGGTGGTGGAACGGCTGCATCTGGCCGGTTTTCAGATTGCTAATGTGGATTCGACCCTGGTTGCCCAGCAGCCCAGGCTGGCTCCCTATATCGATCAGATGCGTGCGCATCTCGCCAATGACCTGAAGATTGATGTCAACCAGATCAGCGTCAAGGCGACCACCACCGAGAGGATGGGCTTCACCGGCCGCGGGGAGGGGATTCGCCGCCTATGCGGTCGCTCTGCTGCAAGAGTGAACGGTTCGATCCCTCCTTTTTGCCGGCTGCTGCAGGAGATGCCCTGTGCCAATGGTAGGCCCCTCGGCACCGGACTGATCCGCAGTTCTGCGGATGATTTCCAGGTGGATGAGCAGCTCGGCTTCGCACCCGATGGGGAGGGCGAGCATGTGCTGCTACGGATCCGCAAACGGGATACCAACACCATCTGGCTGGCAAAGCAGATCGCCCGTCTGGCGGGGGTGCCGCCGCGGGATGTGAGTTACGCCGGACTGAAGGATCGCCATGCGGTGACCACCCAGTGGTTCTCGGTACGGCTTGCTGGCAAGCCGGAGCCTGACTGGTCGCAGCTCAACTCCGATCTGCTGGAGCTGCTCGAACAGGGGCGGCACCGCCGCAAGTTGCGGCGGGGGGCGTTGCAGGGCAATCGGTTTTGTCTGACGGTTCGGCAGCTGCAGGCGGATCGGGGGGGCTTGGAGGCGCGATTACAACGCTTGCGACACCAGGGTGCACCCAACTTCTTTGGCGAACAGCGCTTCGGTCATGGCTATGGCAATCTGGCCCAGGCAGATGCAATGTTTGCCGGCAGTGCCGGGCGGCTCGATCGCAAGCTACGGGGTTTGTTGATCTCTGCTGCCCGTTCGCAGCTGTTTAATGCGGTGTTAGCGAAGCGCATTGCTCGGGGTGATTGGCAGCGACCGCTGCCGGGGGAGCGTCTAGTGCTGGATGGTTGTCACTCCAGCTTTCTGGTGGATGAGCCGGATCAGGCGCTGCTGTCGCGCTGTGAGGCGCTGGATGTGCACCCCTCCGGGCCGCTGTGGGGTCGGGGCGAGAGCCTGGTGGAGGCTGAGGTGCGCGAGCTGGAGTCGGCAGTGCTGGCGCCCTTTGAATCCTGGCGCAATGGTCTGGAGTTTGTCGGGCTGGAGCAGGAGCGCCGCGCTCTGCGCATGCGTCTGGATGACCTGCAGTGGGAATTCCCGCAGCCTGATCAGCTGGTACTCAGTTTCGGTCTCGAGGCGGGTAGCTATGCCACCATGGTGTTGCGGGAGCTGCTGGAGGTGACGCCTCCCACGCCGCCGTAGCCGTCAACGCTGCCACTGCTCCTGTTTTGGGGTGCGTAACAGCACATAGGCGGCGCCGGTGCCGCCGTCGCGGCGGGTGGCGGAGGTGAAGGCAAGTACATCGTCGCGTTGCCGCAGCCAGATGTTGAGCTTCTGTTTGAGCACCGGTTGGCGATCTGCTGAGCCATATCCCTTGCCGTGGATGATGCGAGCGCAGCGCACCCGGCGCCGATGACACTCCTGCAGAAACAGGCCGAGGGTTTCGCGGGCGTAGCTGACATTCATGCCGTGCAGATCAAGCTCCAGGCCGACCTCGAAGCGTCCGCGGCGCAGCTCGCTGATCACCCGTTTCTGTACCCCTGGGCGGGAGAATGACAGCTCGTCGGTGGCCTCGATCTCCTGATCGAAATAGAGGTCTCTGTCGCCGAAGCCGTCGTCCGGCTTGCTCAGGTTGAGCGGACGGGGCGGTCGGCGCTTGCGGTAGGGTGCGGCTCGCTTTTGGGGTAGGGGGGCTACGTCGTCCATGGCCTCCTGGAAGGCCGTCCGGTCTGCTTCATCGATTTTGTTTTTCATCGGTTCAGAACAAAAAATCTGGATGGCCTGTCGGGCCCTGGGTGGTATTAAGCCCTTCGACCGGCGTTGGCAAAAAGGGTTCGTCGACGGGCTATGATCCTGTCACTCTGCAGGTGATGTTACCATGCCTCTTTTCCAGTATATTTGGCCCCCATCATGAAAATTCTGCTGAGCAACGACGACGGCTTTCAGGCCCCCGGGCTGGCGGCACTGACCGAAAGCCTCTCCCCGCTGGGGGAGATCGTTGTGGTGGCGCCGGAACGCAATCGCAGCGGCGCCAGCAATTCGCTGACCCTGGAGCTGCCGTTGCGCGCCCATACGCATGACAATGGCTTTGTCAGCGTCGATGGCACCCCCACCGATTGTGTGCATCTGGCGATCACCGGGCTGCTCGAGGAGGAGCCGGATATGGTGGTCTCCGGGATCAATGCCGGTGCCAATATGGGGGATGATGTGCTCTATTCAGGCACGGTGGCGGCGGCCACGGAGGGGCGTTTTCTTGGCCTGCCGGCGATTGCGGTTTCGATGAATTCTCACAATCCGGATCACTATGCGACTGGCGCGCGGGTGGCGCGGGAACTGGTCGAGCGTCTGTTGCAGAGGCCGCTTCCTTCTGAGGTGATTCTCAACGTCAATGTACCCGATCTGCCGTTTGAACAGCTGAAAGGCATGCAGGCGACCCGTCTGGGACACCGCCACAAGGCGGAGCCGGTGGTTCGGGCGGAGGATCCCCGGGGCAAGACAATCTATTGGGTGGGGCCGGCGGGGGCCGAACAGGATGCCGGGCCGGGTACCGATTTTTATGCAGTGCGCGAGGGATATGTCTCGGTGACGCCGTTGCAGGTCGATCTGACCCGGCATAGCGCGCTGGATAGCGTCGGGGCCTGGCTAGCATGAGCCTGTTGCGCCCGGAACACCAGGGAATCGGTATGACCTCTCAGCGCACCCGCGAGCGGCTGGTGCAGCGTCTGCGCAACAGTGGTATCCATAATCTGGCGGTGCTGGAGGTGATGCGCACCACACCGCGCCACATCTTTGTCGATGAGGCACTGGCGAGCCGGGCCTATGAGGATACCGCATTGCCGATCGGCCATGGTCAGACCATCTCGCAGCCCTATACGGTAGCGCGTATGACCGAGGCGCTGCTGGAGGCGGGGCCACTCGGAAATGTGCTGGAGATCGGTACCGGTTCAGGTTTTCAGTGCGCGGTTTTGGCGCAACTGGTGGGGCGGGTCTACAGTGTCGAACGCATCGGCGCCCTGCTCGAACGGGCGCGGCAGCGACTGCAGGAGCTTGGTCTGCGCAATGTGCGTCTGAAACACAGTGATGGTGGCATCGGACTGCCAGAGTATGCGCCGTTTGATGCGATCCTGGTGACGGCGGCTCCTGAGGGAGTGCCACAGCGTTTATTGCAGCAACTCAATATTGGAGGGCGTCTGGTGTTGCCGGCGGATACCGGTAATGGGCAGGTGCTAATGCGAATCCTGCGCACCCCTGATGGGTTTGAGCAGGAGCGATTGGAAGCGGCCAATTTTGTGCCATTAAAAGGAGGGTTGCTTTGATGCGCCTGTTTTCTGCGCTCTATAGTCGTGCCATGCAATGGTCGCGTCATCCCCATGCGCCACGGTATTTGGCCGGATTGAGCTTTGCCGAGTCATCATTTTTTCCTATTCCTCCGGATGTGATGCTGGCTCCGATGAGTCTGGCGCAGCCAAACCGGGCCTGGTATCTGGCCGCTCTGACCACGGCTGCTTCGGTATTAGGTGGTCTATTGGGCTACTTTATCGGTGTGTTTGCGTTTGAGCTGATCGAACCCTGGTTGCATGAGCTGGGCTATTGGGAGAAGTATCTCCATACCAAGATCTGGTTCGATGAGTGGGGCTTCTGGGCGATCTTTCTGGCTGGTTTTTCGCCGATTCCCTACAAGGTATTCACTATCACGGCAGGGGTGATCGCAATGGCGTTGTTCCCTTTTCTGCTAGCTTCGCTGGTGGGGCGGGGTGCGCGTTTTTTCCTGGTTGCGGGGCTGATGGCCTGGGGAGGCGAGCGCATGGAGGTGGCACTGCACAGGTATGTGGATCGGCTAGGCTGGATGCTGATCGTGCTGTTTGCGGTGATCTTCCTTATTATGTAACTGCCTATTTATAGTGGATCGCAGCGTCTGGCGCCGGGCTGGTATGGCTAGCGTGAATAAGACGGGTGTGGTTAGTTGTTCTTGCTTCCGTGCCATTTAGGGTCATACGGGGATAAAGGAGATTGCTTTTCAACGGATCAACAGTAGCAATAAGCATGTTGCGCCAATTGTTTGTGATAGGGATGGTCCTTGTGGCTGGCGCTCTCTCGGGTTGCGTAACCTCCGGGGTGGGCGCGCCTGTTTCCAATCGTGAATTCCAATCCTTTCCTGAACAGAAGAAGACCCAGTCGCCTCCTCAGCAGAAGAAGGCCCGGTTCTATCGAGTCAGGCGGGGGGATACACTTTATTCTATCGCTTGGCGCAACGATCTGGAGTATCGTGAACTGGCACGATGGAACGGGGTTCAAGCCCCTGAATATCCGATCTTTCCTGGGCAGTTGTTGCGGTTGGCTTCGCCGCAGAAGCGGCCGGTGGTGGAAAAGAAGATCCCTCCACCTGTTACTGCAGCGCCCCGAAAAGCAGCACCCACCAGATCGCCACAGGCTAAGGTTAAACCTGCGCGTAGGCCAGAAACCCCGACGACGCCACCAGTCCAGGTCAGGTCAACCTCCAAAACCGGGAATAGTAGAACAAATCTCAAGATAAGTTGGCGCTGGCCGACACAAGGCAAGGTGGTTCAGACTTTCCAGCCCCGGGACGCCAACCGTAAGGGGATAAAGATCAGGGGGAAACTGGGTCAACCGGTCGCTGCGGCTGCATCTGGAAAGGTTGTTTACAGTGGTAGTGGGCTGGTGGGGTACGGCAATCTGATTATCGTTAAACACAATAAAAATTATCTCAGTGCCTATGGCTACAACCGAAAACTGCTAGTGCGGGAGGGTGATCAGGTTGAGGCTGGGGAACGGATCGCTGAACTGGGGGTTCCAAATCGAGGGGCAGAGCCGGTGCTGTACTTCGAGATAAGAAAAAAAGGTAAGCCGGTCAACCCGTTATCGATTCTCAGCAGAAGATGAGATAGAGCTAGGAGCCTCTGAATGAATCTGGACGAGCAGAATTGTGAGGTCAAATTTTTCGATGCAAGGCGGGAATCGCAGGTAATAATTGGTCTATTGCCTAGATTTCCAATGCGGCAGTGGGAGATTTGGACCGCAAGGCTGTCGTTCATGATTCGTTCGGAGGCTCCCCAAAGATGAGGAGTGGTGATGAGTGAGGAGCGAGAGGAGATGGAGAACAGCTCGGGCGACGCGATCAATAAGGCGGTGCCGAAAGAGGCTATCAATATGACTGTCAAGCCGGTTTCTGAGTCGACGCGGGGGGAGAAAAAAGGATCCAAGAAAGCGTCTTCGGCAGTACCGATTCGTGAACCGTCAGATGTGCAGATGGATGCGACTCGTCTCTATCTGAATGAAATCGGTGGTTCTAAACTCCTGACCGCGGAAGAGGAGGTCTATTACGCCCGTTTGGCGCAGAAGGGCGAACACCCAGCGCGTCAGCGCATGATCGAGAGCAATCTGCGTCTGGTGGTAAAGATCGCACGGCGTTATATGAATCGGGGGTTGGCGCTGCTGGATCTGATCGAAGAGGGTAATCTCGGCTTGATCCGTGCGGTGGAGAAGTTTGATCCTGAGCGGGGATTTCGTTTTTCGACCTATGCCACTTGGTGGATCCGGCAAACCATTGAGCGGGCTATCATGAATCAGACCCGTACCATCCGTCTGCCGATCCATGTGGTCAAGGAGATCAATGTCTATCTACGTGCGGCGCGTCAGTTAGCCCAGAGTCTTGATCATGAACCAACTTCGGAAGAGATTGCTGACCTGCTGGACAAACCCATTTCTGAAGTGAAACGAATGCTCGGCCTGAACGAGCGGGTCACCTCAGTCGATACACCGTTTGGTAAGGATGCTGACAAGCCGCTGCTCGACACTATCCCTGATGAGCGGGTCCAGGATCCGACCGTGAATATCCAGAATGACGGACTCAATACCAATCTCGACACCTGGCTGTTAAAACTCAATGACAAACAGCGTGAGGTGGTGGAGCGTCGTTTTGGGCTGCATGGTTACGAGAATTCGACTCTCGAGCAGGTGGCTAATGAATTGGGGGTAACCCGTGAACGGGTGCGCCAGATTCAGATGGATGCACTGCGCCGTCTCAGGGATATCCTTGAACGTGATGGTTTCTCTGTCGAAACCATATTTAAATAGGCTCTGACTATCTGCAGCCTGCCCGAATCAGAGGGCAGGCTCTGAAACCCTCCTTTTCTTCTCCTCAATCCCCGCCCTGCCTGTGCCGGAAATCATGGCCTTGTCATAGCTGACGCTGACGGGGTGGTGGTCGATGGCAGTGTGGAGAGCGTGGTGTGAAAAAAACGGGTTGCACGATTGAACAAAACGTTCAATTTAGTTTATTAATATTCTCTTGATCTATCTCAATTAATTCGATTCTGATGCCGTAAAAATCGTTTCTATTCAATGAGTTGATGGCTTTATTAGGGGTGTGTCATATGCCGCATGTGCCTTGACTTTTGTAGTGATAGAGAGTGATATATGCCCGGTCTGTGTCAATACTACCGGTGTTGGTGTGGATATGGGGTTTCCCAAAAACTATAACCTTTTGTTTTTGTTCAACAACTCGTAGAGAGGGGGGTTCATGGACGCCGTAGCAGAGCAGAAGTACAACTTTGATGTTGTACGCTGGTTCGCCGTCATGGCAGCGGTCTACCTCGTGGTAGGTGCGTCAGCCGGTGTGTATATAGCATCCGAACTGGCATGGCCGGTACTTAACTTCGATATTCCATACATCACTTTCGGACGTCTGCGTCCGCTTCACACTAATGCAGTTATCTTCGCCTTTGGCGGATGTGTGTTGATGGCAAGCGCTTTCTACAGCGTCCAGCGTACCTGCGGTACGCGTCTGTGGAGCGACAAGATGGCGTGGTTCACCTTCTGGGGTTGGAACCTGATTATTGTCGCTGCGGTTATCACTCTGCCGCTGGGTATCAACCAGTCCAAAGAGTACGCAGAGCTGGAGTGGCCGATCGATATCGCTATCGCGGTCGTGTGGCTCTCCTACCTCTTCAACTTCATCATGACTATTGCCAACCGGAAGAGTTCACACATCTATGTGTCTAACTGGTTCTTCCTTGGCATGATGGTGATGATCACCTACCTGCATGTGGTCAACAGCCTGGCCGTCCCGGTCGACATGTTCAAGTCATACTCCCTGTTCGCCGGAGTGCAGGATGCCATGATCCAGTGGTGGTGGGGTCACAACGCAGTGGGCTTCTATCTGACCGCAGGCTTCCTCGGCATTATGTACTACTTCGTGCCCAAGCAAGCGGGTCGTCCTGTCTACTCTTACCGTCTGTCAGTTATCCACTTCTGGGCACTGATGTTCGGTTATGTATGGCTGGGTGCGCACCATCTGCAGTACACCGCTCTGCCTGACTGGACCGGTTCTCTGGGTGCGGCAGTGTCTATCGGCATGATCATCCCCTCTTGGGGTGGCGCGGTGAACGGCATGATGACGCTCTCCGGTGCATGGGACAAGCTGCGTACTGACTATGTCCTACGCTTTCTGATTATGTCCCTGGCCTTCTACGCCATGTCGACCTTCGAAGGTCCGGTCATGTCGATTAAGACCGTCAACGCGCTCTCCCACTACACTGACTGGACCGTTGGTCATGTACACTCCGGTGCGCTGGGTTGGGTTGCTATGGTTGGTATTGGCGCGATCTATCACATGATGACACGTACCTTTCATACCGAGATGTGGTCTGAGAAGCTGATCAACGCTCACTTCTGGACCGCCACCATCGGTACCGTGGTCTACGTCGTTGCTATGTGGGTATCCGGCATCATGCAGGGCCTGATGTGGCGTGCCTATGATGACTACGGCACTCTGGCCTACACCTTTGCTGAGTCTGTTGAAGCCATGCACCCTTACTACGCGATGCGCGCAGTCGGCGGCATGATCTTCTTGCTTGGCGCGGTGCTCATGCTCGTCAATATATTGATGACCGTTAGCAAGGCTTCCCGCGAAGGGAGCATCCAGGCCGCGCGTACCGCCGCTGTTTAATTAAGGGGAGATACGTAAAATGGCAAACAACAATGAAGCTGTTGGCATGCAGGAGAAGATGGAGAAAAACATCTGGGGTCTCCTGATCGTGCTGGCTATTGCGCTCTCTGTGGGCGGTATTGTGGAGATCGTTCCGCTCTTCACTATGAGTAGCACCTTTGAGCATAACAAGTTCCCGGAGATCGTCTGGCAGCGCCAGGCAGGGCAGACCCTGGCTGACCACAAGGCTGGTGACGGCATTCGTCCCTATACTGCGCTGGAACTGGCAGGCCGGGACATCTACCAAAGGGAAGGGTGTTATCTCTGCCACTCACAGATGATCCGTCCGTTCCGTGACGAGAAGGAACGCTATGGACACTACTCACTGGCCTCGGAGTCGATGTACGACCATCCGATGCAGTGGGGTTCCAAGCGTACCGGTCCCGACTTTGCTCGCCTCGGCGGCAAATACTCCGACGATTGGCATCGTAAGCACTTGCGGGCGCCTCGCTCCGTCGTGCCCGAGTCTGTCATGCCCAACTACCCGTGGTTTAAAAACAATTCGGTGGAAGGTGTGGATATGGCTGCCCGCTTCAAGGTCATGAAGCTGATGGGTGTTCCTTATACGGATGAGGACATCGCCAGCGCCAATGCCGAACTGGCAGGCAAGACCGAGGAAGATGCGGTGGTCGCCTACCTGCAGGTACTGGGTACTATGGCCAAGCTGGACGACAGCAAGGTATATCGTGAGTAGTCTCGCGGAATACTTCCATACCGATTGGGAGGCGATGACCACCAACGACTGGGTGGGCCTGGTCATGACCGTGGTCGTCTTCCTCCTGATGGTTGGTCTGTATTTCTACGCACTACGTCCGAAAAATCGGGAGAAGCTGGAGTCCCGGCGTTTTATCCCGATGGAAGAAGATAAAATCGATAGCGGAGAAAAAAATGGCGGATAACAATCCATTTCCGGGTGAAAACAACACCGGGCACATATGGGACGACAATCTGCGGGAGCTTAGCAATCCGCCCCCGCGTTGGTGGATGATCGCCTTCTGGGCCTCAATCATCTGGTTCTTTGGTTATGGTGTGCTCTATCCCATGTACCCGATCGGTAACGAGTCGACCAAGGGTGTAATGGGTTGGACCCAGATCGGCGAGTACAACGAAGGCGTTGATGAGGTGGAAGCCGTTCGCGCCGAATTCGAAAGCCAGCTCAAGGGTATGAGCGCCAAGGATGTTCTGGCCGATCCCGGGTTGAGCGAATACACCGTGGCCGCGGCCAAGGTGCTATTTGGTGACAACTGCGCGGCCTGCCACGGCGGCGGCGGTCAGGGTGGTCCCAACTTCCCCGTGTTGGCCGATGATGACTGGCTCTACGGTGGTGCCATCGAGACCATCGAACAGACCATCAGCATGGGACGCAAGGGCATCATGACTGCTCATGGCAAAATCATCTCTGATGATGAGTTAGGCAAGCTGGTAACGGCGATTGAGGCTGGCAATCCTGCTGGTGAGCCCCTGTTCATGCAGAAGGGCTGCATCGCCTGTCACGGCATGGACGGTAAGGGCATGCAGGTTCTTGGTTCCGCTAACCTGACCGACGGTATCTACCGCTTCACCCCGGAGGAGGGACAGAGCCGGAGTGAGAGTATCGCCTATACCATCAAACATGGTGTAAACGATGCGACTGACCCCGCGTCACGCGTGGCTGAGATGCCGTCTTTTGGGGATCGTCTCTCCAAAGATGACATCAAGAAGCTAGCTGTCTACGTTTACAAGTTTGGTGGCGGCCAATAACGGCTTTGTCTAAGTGGGCCACATGGGAGGCATACCTCCCATGTGGCCAAGAATCGAGGGATGTGCTATGAATGCCGATGCTGTTTTTTGGGGATCCATCATTTCCGTGGTGATCTGTGTGGTGATCATTATCTTTCTGGGCTTCAAGGTTTCAGCCTTGATCAAGGGCGATGCTGAAAAGCACAAATGATTCCATGATATACCCATAAAAAGACGGGTTACCCGTTTACG
>NZ_AFOC01000043.1:0-29328 GCF_000224455.1 endosymbiont of Riftia pachyptila (vent Ph05) | reverse complement strand
TGTTCGACGGCGATGCGGTGGACCGGGTGGAGGTAGTTGCCCAGGTTGCCATCGCCTCACTGCGCCGCCTGTTTATCGGTCAGACAGAACCCCTTCCCAACATCGAACGGCTCAACCAGGATCTGGCCAGCTTTGTTGGACTGCGCCCGCTGCTCCGCCTCGACATGGGCAACCACACGGCCGAGTGGCAGGCAGAGTTCGTCCGCTTCAGCGACCAGATCGATAGCAAGACTCGTACCGTGGGCGTGGTGGTCGCCGTCGACAAACCATTCGAAAAGGTCAGGCCCGGCCTGCGCCCCCCCCTCTCCAAAGGCATGTTTGTCGAGGTGATCCTGCGTGGCCAGAGCCAGCCTGATCAGATTGTCATCCCCCGCTCTGCGGTGCGCAACGGCAAGGTCTACCTGGTGGATGCACAGAACCGCTTGCAGCGACAGCCGGTGCAACTGCTCTACAGCCAGGGAAGTGTGAGCGTGATCAAAAGCGGCATCCGAGCGGGCGACCGGGTGGTCGTCTCCGATCCGGTGCCGGCGGTCAGCGGCATGCTGCTGCAACCGCAACTGGACAAGCAACTCAGCGCTGAACTGCTGCAGGCTATCGGAGATGACTCATGATCGCCTGGTTCACCCGCCACCCGACCGCCGCCAATCTGATGATGGGGGCGCTGATGCTGCTTGGGCTGATCACCTTGCCCAACCTGCAGCGCGAGAGCCTGCCGGAGATCAAAAACGACAAGGTCGAGATCCGCGTGATCTACAAAGGGGCTACCGCCGAGGAGGTGGAGGACGCCATCTGCCGCCGCTTGGAGGATGCCCTGGAGGGGGTCACTGATCTGGATGAGATCCGCTGCGAAGCCCGCGAGGGTATCGGCCAAGCCACCGCGGTAATGCTTGAGGGGGCCGACATGACGCGCTTCCTCGACGACGTAAAATCAGAGGTGGAGACCATCGATGACTTCCCCGTCGAGGCGGAGCAGCCGGTTATCACCGAGCTGGGGCGTACCGAAGCGGTGATCGCGCTGGCCGTCACCGGGCCGGAGGATCCGGTCGCACTGAAGGCCTATGCGGAAGAGCTTAAGTCACGCATGCTGGCCCTGAAGACGGTCGCCGACGTCTCCATTGATGGCTTCTCCGGGCACCAGATCCGCATCGAGATCCCCGCCTGGCGGCTGCGCCAGTATGGTCTCTCCGCCGCCGCCATCGCCAATGCGGTGCAGCGCCAGAGTGTCGGCGGCCCTGCCGGCCGGCTGGAGGGGAGTCAGGAGGATCTGCTGTTGCGCTTTGACGATCAGCGCAAGAGTGTCGAGCAGCTCAAGGATCTGGTGGTGATCTCCGGCAGCAGCGGCGCGGCCATCCGTCTCGGCGAGATCGCCGAGATCAGCGATCGCTTCGACCGCGCCGAGGAGAAGATCACCTTCAACGGCCAGCGCGCGGCGATCCTCGATGTCTCCAAGACCCGCTCCCAGGATATTCTGAAGGTGCTCGCCAGCGTCAAGGCGTTTGCCGAGGCCGAACAGCAGCAGGCACCCAAGGGCGTCACCTTGACGCTGACCCAGGACCGCGCCTCGGTGGTGCAGGACCGCCTCGACATGCTGCTGCGCAATGGCGCTCAGGGGCTAGTGGCAGTGTTTCTGGTGCTCTGGCTCTTCTTCAGCGTCCGCTACAGCTTCTGGGTCACCATGGGGCTGCCGGTCTCTTTCCTTGGCGCGCTGTTTGTGCTGCCGATGGTCGGTGTCACCATTAATATGATCTCGATGGTGGGGCTGCTGATCGGCATCGGCCTGCTGATGGATGACGCCATCGTCATCGCCGAGAATATCGCCGCCCGCATGGCCAAGGGCGACACGCCGCAACATGCCGCCATCGCCGGGGTGCGTCAGGTGCTGCCGGGCATCGCCTCCTCCTTCGCCACCACCCTGATGGTGTTTGGCTCACTGGCCTTTATCACCGGCGAGATCGGGCAGATCCTGCGGGTCATGCCGGTGGTCTTGATCCTGGTGATCACGGTGAGTCTAATCGAGGCCTTCCTGATCCTGCCCAACCACCTGAATCACTCGCTGGCGCATATGAAGAGCGGCACACCAAACCGCTTCCGCCAAGCCTTTGAACGGGGCTTCGATCGGCTGCGCGAACGCTGGTTTGGACCGACCCTCGACCGGGCCATCCACAATCGCTATCTGACCCTCGGTATCGTGCTGATGCTGCTGCTCTTCTCGGTGGCGGTGCCGGTCGGCGGCGGGCTCAAGTTTGTCGGCTTCCCCGATATGGATGGCGACTTGGTGGAGGCCCGCATCCTGCTGCCCCAGGGCACGCCGCTGGTGCGCACTGAGCAGGTTGTGGCACAGATCGAGGGTGCGCTGCAGCGGGTCAATGCCCACTTCAAGCCACGTCAGCCGCAGCAGCAGGATCTGGTGCAGAATGTCACCGTGATCTACGGCCAGAACCCGGATGCCTTCGAGACCGGCCCCCATGTGGCCCGGATCGTCACCGACCTGCTCAGCGCCGAGATACGCGACGCCCCGCTGGATGAGTTCATCCAGCTCTGGCGCGAGGAGGCCGGGCTGCTGGCCGACGTGATCTCTCTGAAATTTACCGAGCCGGTCATCGGACCCGGTGGCCGCCCCATCGACCTGCGCCTGCTAGGCGACAATCTGGCGCAGCTCAAGACCGCCTCCAACGAACTGCAGGCCTGGCTCAACGGCTTTGCCGGGGTCAACGATCTGAGCGATGACCTACGCCCGGGCAAACGTGAGTACCGCCTCCGTCTGAAACCGGATGCCGGCGTGCTGGGGCTGGACGCCCGCAGCGTGACCGAGCAGCTGCGCGGCGCCTTTCAGGGCCTCAAGGTGGATGAGTTTCCGGTCGGCGCCGAGACCTATGAGGTCAATCTGCGCTTTAGCGAGCAGGATCGTATCGGCCCCGAGAGTCTCGACACACTCACCATCACCGGGCCAGACGGCGCGCTGGTACCACTCTCAGTGGTCGCCGAGATCGAAGAGGTGCGCGGCTGGGCCCGGATCAACCGGATCGACAGCCAGCGGGCAGTCACTATCCAGGGCGATGTGGACCGCTCCCAGGCCAACGCCCAAGAGCTGTTGGGGCTGACCCAGCGTGAGTTCATTCCCGGACTGCTGGCACGCTATCCGGGGCTGAAGTTCGACGTGCAGGGTGAGAGCAAGCGGTCCGCCAAGACCGGCAAGTCGATCGTGCGCAACGTCCTGATGGGGCTACTCGGGGTCTATCTGCTGTTGGCGCTGCAGTTCCGCGGCTATCTCGCTCCACTGACGGTGATGCTGGTAATCCCCAGCGCCCTGATCGGCGTGGTGTTTGGGCATCTCGCCCTCGGGCTCGATATGACCATGCCGAGCATCGTCGGCATGGCCTCGCTGTTCGGGGTGGTGGTCAACGATTCGATTCTGTTGGTGGTGTTTATCCGCGATGCCCGCGCCCAGGGTGTGGCGGTCACCAACGCTGCCAAACAGGCGGGCAGGGCCCGTTTCCGTCCAATCCTGCTCACCTCTATCACCACTATCGTCGGCCTCACCCCGTTGCTGCTGGAGAAGAGTCTGCAGGCACAGATCCTGATTCCACTGGCAGCCAGCCTCGCCTTTGGTCTGACCGCCGCCACCCTGGTGGCGCTGTTCTTGGTACCGGCTTTCTACTGCATCCTGGATGATTTCAATCTATTGGGTGAACTGGATAAAAAGGCCGAATCAGATCCTGAGGTTACCCAGCAGAGCCATTGATTTTTGTAGCCATAACTATGAGTTAGAATACAATTCACCCGATCACCACCCAAACAACCCCACTCAGCCTGGCTGCAGTCTTGCGCTGCAGTCAGGCACTGCCTTTCCTCTCTTCTCTCCTAATCACCTTCAAACACCAGGCTATCCGGGTGAAACGCCATCCAGGCAAACCAGTAGCTGATGACACTCGGCAGACGTCTCCCCTTTCGGCTCTCCACCCAAGCGGTCGCGTTGGCCTTGTCAAAGTGCACCCGGATCGGCCGGTTCCCCAATCGATCATTCAGAACCCCCTCCAGCCGCGACAACTCCTGAAACGGATAGGCCTTGAAGGCTCCGTCGATCTCCAGACCCAAGACCTGCTCTTTCGGATGGTAGCGCGGGTTGATAGCAGACAACGGAAAGAACAACTCTGACTCCTGCGCATACCCCGCGTAAGGATCTCTGCTGTAGTCCCGAGCAAAACCGGTCTCCCGCGACAGCACCTGCGTCTGTGGATGCCTGTCGCGCCACTCCTGCCAGCTGGTGTGTTGCAACGCCAACATCTGCAGGCGCCTACCCCGCATCGGGCCGCTGATCGCCTGTCTCATCAACTGCGACCAGAGGGATTTGCTCTGTCGGTCATAGAGCAGCATGTCGTTGTTATAGAGCAGACCAGAGACCCCGAAACTCAAGGCCTGGCCATCAACCTCTGCGGCAAACGCCATGCCGCTGCCGCAGAGTGGACAGAAGGTGACCACCACCGCCCGCTCACCGAAACAGTCGTTGACGATCTCATGCCAGTTGAGAATGGCCACCGGATAGGCGCGGCTGGTCCCCTGCAACGACAGTCCCAGCACCCGCTCGTCAGGTTTCAGCCAATCCGCCGAATCAGCAGTGACAAATTGCGGTGAGTCGATGGCCGGTATGCCGTCCCGCGCCGGGCCACCGTGGAAGATTTCCTCCGGCGGCACCTGCGCATCACGCAGATCAAAGCCATTCAAACGCTCCAGCGCGTCAGTCTGCACCGGCGAACAAGCCAGCACTACCATCGTCATTGACAATAGACTCAGCAGTGAAAAGTTAGACATAGATCCAATCTTGAGGGAATCCAATTCGCTATGATCAGTTCGCTTCTAACGCATTCTGATCCATAGACAGCTCTGCTCTCTCCAGATACGCACGCCAGCGTCAGCCGGTTTCACACCCGCCTCCTGCGGTCAAAAAATAGCTTCTTTTACCATCGGGAACAGATTGCGATCCCATCGGTAACACTCACTCAATTTTTTGTTACCTTTTTTCTCACACACCCTCTTTACAGACCCCAGATAACACACAATAACTCCTTGTTTTGTTTTGACTTTTAACCCACACCAGCCGGACAATTCCTGTGGCTCTATCCGTTACCTGCGGATACCCAAAACCGGGCACCGCCTCTAAGCCAGAACAATAAAATTGCAGGAACTCCTCAGGCAGGGCGACGGCGGTAGCCACAGAGCGAAGCAACTCAACCGGCGGAGAGATCATGAAATGAACAATCGAGCTGAGCAATATTGGAAAGCCAATATTCGCCTGGTAGCTATCCTACTGACGATATGGTTTGTGGTGTCCTACCTATTTGGCATCATCCTCGCGGAGCCGCTCAATGCCATCAAAGTTGGTGGTGTCGGGCTGGGTTTCTGGTTCGCCCAGCAGGGCTCTATCTACACCTTCCTGGTGCTCATCTTCTTCTACGCAAAACGTATGAACGCCTTGGACATCGAATTCGACGTCCACGAGGATTAAGGGGATACAACCAATGGATCTTCAAACACTGACCTATACCGTAGTGGGCTTTACCTTCGCCCTCTACATCGGCATCGCCTTCTGGGCGCGTGCCAGTACCACCGGCGAGTTCTACGCCGCTGGCCGCGGGGTACACCCGGTGGCCAACGGCATGGCCACCGCCGCCGACTGGATGTCCGCCGCCTCCTTCATCTCGATGGCAGGGCTGATCGCCTTCAACGGCTACGGCGCCTCTGTCTTTCTGATGGGCTGGACCGGCGGCTATGTACTGCTGGCACTGCTGCTGGCGCCCTACCTGCGCAAGTTCGGCAAGTTCACCGTACCCGAGTTCATCGGTGATCGTTACTACTCGCGCACCGCCCGTATTGTCGCAGTTATCTGCCTGATCCTGGCCTCGATCACCTATGTAATCGGCCAGATGAAGGGCATCGGCGTCGCCTTCTCCCGCTTCCTCGAGACTGACTACGATACCGGCCTCTACATCGGCATGGGCATCGTCTTCATCTACGCCGTACTCGGCGGCATGAAGGGCATCACCTACACCCAGATCGCCCAGTACTGCGTGCTGATCTTCGCCTACACTGTGCCTGCGGTCTTCATCTCCATGAACATCACCGGCAACCCGCTGCCGCAGCTGGGTATTGGCAGCACCATGGCGGACGGTTCCGGCATGTACATGCTGGACAAGCTCGATCTAGTGGTAACCGAACTCGGCTTCAAGGAGTACACCAGCCAAGTGATGGGCAGCAAACTCAACATGTTTGTCTACACCCTGTCGCTGATGATCGGCACCGCCGGCTTACCCCACGTCATCATCCGTTTCTTCACCGTTCCCAAGGTGAAGGATGCCCGCTCTTCCGCGGGCTGGGCGCTGGTCTTCATCGCCATCCTCTACACCACCGCACCGGCGGTCGGCTCGATGGCCCGTCTCAACCTGATGAACACCATTCAGATGGGTGAAGTGGGCTCCGCCGAAGGCAACCTCGCCTACGCCGAACGTCCGCAGTGGTTCAAGAACTGGGAGCAGACTGGTCTGCTGAAGTACGAGGATAAGAACGGCGACGGCCGCATCCAGTACTACAACGACAAGAACGCCGAGTTTGCCGCCAAGGCCTGAGTCCTTCGGTTGGAAAGGCAACGAGATGGTCAAGGTCGACCGCGACATCATGGTGCTGGCCAACCCGGAGATCGCCGGGCTGCCCAACTGGGTCATCGCCCTTGTCGTCGCCGGTGGTCTGGCCGCTGCGCTCTCCACCGCAGCGGGTCTGCTGCTGGCGATCGCCTCGTCGATCTCCCATGATCTGTTGAAGGGCGTCTTCATGACCGACATCTCGGAGAAGAATGAGCTGATGGCCGGACGCATCGCAATGGCCGGCGCCATCGCCCTGGCGGGTTACTTCGGCCTGCATCCACCGGATTTCGCCGCCGGCACCGTGGCCATCGCCTTTGGTCTGGCTGCCAGCTCGATCTTCCCGGCATTGATGATGGGCATCTTCAACAAGAAGATGAACCGCTCCGGTGCGATCTGGGGCATGGTCTCCGGCATCGGCGTCACCATGCTCTACGTGTTCCAGCACAAGGGCATCATGTTCATCCCCGGCACCTCCTTCCTGGGTGACATGGGTCCGAGCTGGTTCCTCGGCATCTCACCCAATGCATTTGGCGCTGTCGGCGCACTGGTTAACTTCGCCGTCGCCATCGCCGTGTCGAAGGTGACTGCCGCACCGCCGGAGCATATCCAACATCTGGTGGAGGATATCCGGGTACCCAAGGGGGCCGCTGCTGCCTCCGCTCACTAAAATCAGACGACTCTGCAAAGTTTGGCCCCGCGCTGCGGGGCCTTTTTCCTTCCCCACCTGCCGAGGCATTTCCACCAATCGACAGCCCAGACCAGCGGTCGATGCGTAGAAATTCTTCCCCTGTACCGGTATAACAACTTCACCCGATGGAGAGCTGGAACTGATCCCATGGAAATCGAACTGATCGAGATCCGCGACTTTCTCGTCGAACGCCATCCGTTCGACGCACTCTCCGATCAGACCCTGGAGCAGCTCCCCAAATCCCTGCAGATCCGCTACCTGCGCCGCGACAGCCACTTCCCGCCAGAGGATATCGACGGCAGCTACCTCTACATCATCCGCAGCGGCGCCATTGAACTCTACGATGCAGACGACAACCTGATCGAAAAACTGGCGGAGGGCGATATCTACACCCTGCACTGCCAACTGCTCGATCTGGGCCAATCGCGCAACGGCAAGGCCGTGGAGGATAGCCTGCTCTACCTGCTCCCCTGCGACAGCCTGCGCCAGCTGCGGGAGGGTTCCGAGGCATTCAATCGCCACTTCAGCGAATCCCTGCGGGATCGGCTGAAACAGGCGGTAAACGGTGATCAGGAGAGTCACAATCAGATGGCCCACCTGACGGTGGAGGTCTCAGACCTGCTGAAGAAGCCGCCAGTGACCATCGACGTCAACGCCAGCATCCAACAGGCTGCCCAGCTAATGAGCAAGCAGAACGTCTCCTCGGTAATGCTGATGGAGGGGGAAAAACTGGCCGGTCTGATTACCGACCGGGATCTGCGCAAACGCTGCGTGGCAACCGGGCTGCTCGGCGATCGACCCGCCCGGGAGATCATGTCGAGCCAGCTGCAGACGGTGCAGCACAATAGCCTGGTGATGCATGCACTGATGACCATGACCCGCCTAAATCTGCATCATCTGCCGGTGATGATCGGCGAAGTGGTGATCGGCATGCTCACCGCCACCGATCTGGCCCAGCAGCAGAACTCCAGCTCCGCCTTCATCGCCAACGATGTGCGCAAGGCACAGAACCTGGAGTACCTGATCCAAGCCAGCCAACGCTTGCCCGAGCTGCAGCTGCAGCTGGCCAACTCCAGCGCCACCGCACAGCACATCGGCGAGGCAATCTCCTGCATCACCGACGGCATCACCATCCGTCTGATCGAGATGGCGCAACAGGAGCTGGGGCCAGCACCCATCCCCTTCGTCTGGCTCTGCGGCGGCTCCCAGGCGCGAGGTGAACAGAGCTCTCACTCGGACCAGGACAATGCGCTGCTGCTCGATGACAGCTTCCAGCCCGCACAGCATGCCGACTACTTTGCGGCACTGGCACAGCGGGTTACAGACGGCCTAGACGCCTGCGGCTTTGTCTACTGCCCGGGGGATGCCATGGCCAGCAACCCGAAGTGGCGTCAGCCGCTACAAACCTGGCGTGGCTACTTCAAGGAGTGGATCGACGCCCCCGAGCCGATGGCGCTAATGCTCTCCAGCATCTTCTTCGATCTGCGTCCGGTATTCGGTGAGTTCAGCCTGTTTGAACAGCTGCAACAGGAGATCTTGCAAAATACCAAGGGAAACAGCCTGTTTACCGCCTACATGGCGGCCAACGCGCTGCAGTTCCGCCCACCGTTGGGCTTCTTCCGCAACTTCACCCTGATCCACGGCGGTGAGCACGACGATACCTTCGACATCAAACACCGCGGCATCGTGCCGATTACCGACATCGCCCGGGTCTTCGCCCTTGATCAAGGGTTGGCTGAGGTCAACACCAGCGAGCGCCTGAGTGCCGCGATGGCCGCCGGGGCGATCAGCGAGGAGATGGGGGAGAATCTGCAGGATGCCCTGGAATATATCGCCAGCCTGCGCATCCAGCATCAGGCCGCACAGATCAAACGGGGCCAGAGCCCCAACAACTATCTGCCGCCGGATACCCTCTCCGAACTACAGCGACGCCATCTGAAAGATGCCTTCGGGGTGATTCAGACAATGCAGGAGACTATGGAGAGCCGCTACCAGAGCGGGCGCTTCCGGTGAATCATGTTCGAACGTCTCTTCAGCAAACAGCATCAGCGCAAGCGGGCCCTGGCCAAGGCTCCCGCCGGGGTGATGAGGGATTACCTTACAGCCCCCTTCCCCTCCAGTAAGACCCCCTGCACGGAGCTGGAGATTGTCTCCCTTGATCTGGAGACCACCGGCTTGAAGCCGAAACAGGACAGCATTCTCAGCATCGGCCTGGTTAATATCCGTGCGTTACAGATCCACCTCGACACTGCCTGGCATCGGGTAATCCGGGTGGAACAACAGATCCCGGAGTCGTCCGCGGTGATCCATCAGATCACCGATGACCACGCCGCCGCAGGCATCCCCCTAGAAGAGGCACTGCCTCAGCTACTGCGACAACTCAGCGGCAAGGTGATGCTGGCCCACTACAAAAGCATCGAGCAGAATTTTCTCGACGCCGCCTGCCAGCGGCTCTACGGCACGCCTTTTATCATTCCGATCATCGACACCCTGGAGCTGGCACAGCGCCTATTCGCCCAGCGTAACCACAGCATCCAGCCCGGCGATCTGCGCCTGTTCAACCTACGGCCACGCTACAATCTGCCCCACTACAAGGCGCACAATGCGCTCAGTGATGCCCTCGCCACCGCCGAGCTATTTCTTGCGATGGCAGCGGAGATGGCGCCAAGACCCGCACAGTGCCGACTCGACCAGTTTCAGACGGATTGACCCGATGCCCAGATTCTCGGCAGTATGCAGCTTTGCACAGAACAATCAGCCCGGGCCTGCGATCATCGGACCGCTGCAGAAGCCCGCTTCGCACTAACAACAGACCATTCAATGGAACGAAACACCAAGAGGTAACCACCATGTCCGACAAGGTTTACGAAGTCCCCGCCGATTTCGCCGCCCAGGCGAACATCACCGATGCCCAGTACCAAGAGATGTACCAACGCTCTATCGATGACCCGGAGGGCTTCTGGGGCGAGCAGGCAACGGAGTACCTGAGCTGGTTCAAGACGTGGGACAAGACCCTGGACTGGAGCTTTGGCGAGGATGACCTGCACATCGAGTGGTTCAAGGGCGGCAAGCTCAACGTCTCCTACAACTGTCTCGACCGCCACCTGGAGAGCCGTGGCGATCAGACCGCGATCCTCTGGGAAGCGGATGATCCTGGGCATGACAAAAAGATCAGCTACCGGGAGCTGCATGCCGACGTCAACAAGTTCGCCAACGTACTCAAATCCCGTGGCGTAAAGAAGGGTGATCGAGTCTCCATCTACATGCCGATGATCCCCGAAGCGGTGGTAGCGATGCTCGCTTGCACCCGCATCGGCGCGGTCCACTCCATCGTCTTCAGCGCCTTCTCCCCCGACGCCCTGAAGGACCGCATCCTCGATTCCGACTGCCAGTGCCTGATCACCGCCGATCAGTCGATCCGCGGCGGCAAGCATCTGCCGCTGAAAAAGAGCGCCGACGCCGCCCTGGCCAACTGTCCCAANGTGCACACCTCCATCGTGGTGCAACATGGCGGCGAAGCGGTGGAATGGACCGAGGGCCGCGATATCTGGTATCACGAGGCGCTGGCCGCGGCCGATCCGGTCTGCGAACCGGAGGAGATGGACGCCGAAGACCCCATGTTCATCCTCTACACCTCCGGCTCCACCGGCAAACCCAAGGGCGTGCTGCACACCACCGGCGGCTACCTGCTGCAAGCGGCGATGACCCACAAGCTGGTGTTCGACTACAAAGACGGCGAGGTCTACTGGTGCACTGCCGACATCGGCTGGGTCACCGGCCACAGCTACATCGTCTACGGCCCGCTGACCAACGGCGCCATCAGCCTGATGTTTGAAGGCATCCCCACCTATCCCGATGTGGGCCGCTTCTGGCAGGTCTGCGACAAGCACAACGTAGCCAGCTTCTACACCGCGCCCACCGCGATCCGCGCCCTGATGGCCGCCGGTGAAGAGCCGGTCAAGGCCACCTCACGCAAATCCCTGCGCCTGCTCGGCACCGTCGGCGAGCCGATCAATCCAGAGGCCTGGGAGTGGTACAACCGGGTAGTGGGCGACAGCCGCTGCCCGATCGTCGACACTTGGTGGCAGACCGAGACCGGCGCCCACATGCTCACCCCGCTGCCTGGCGCCACCGCCCTCAAGCCCGGCTCGGCCACCTTCCCCTTCTTCGGCGTACAGCCGGTGCTACTCGACGACCAGGGCAAGGAGATCGAGGGCAACCCCGCCTCCGGCAACCTCGCCATCAAACACCCCTGGCCGTCACAGATGCGCACTCTCTATGGGGACCACCGCCGCTTCTACGAGACCTACTTCCAGATGTACCCCGGCTACTACTTCACCGGTGACGGCGCCAAGCGCGACGAGGACGGCTACTATTGGATCACCGGCCGTGTCGATGACGTGCTCAACGTCTCCGGCCATCGTCTCGGCACCGCCGAGATCGAATCCGCACTGGTGCTGCATGAGAAGGTCGCCGAGGCCGCCGTGGTCGGTTATCCCCACGAGATCACCGGCCAGGGCATCTACGCCTACGTCACCCTGATGTCCGGCGAAGAGTATGTCGATGAGTTGAAGGATGAGCTGGTGCAGCTAGTGCGCAAGGAGATCGGCCCCATCGCCAAGGTCAACATCATCCAGTGGGCTCCAGGGCTGCCCAAGACCCGCTCCGGCAAGATCATGCGCCGCATCCTGCGCAAGATCGCCGCCAACGAGATCGATGCCTTGGGCGACACCTCGACCCTGGCCGATCCTTCCGTGGTAGATCACCTGATCGAGAACCGGGCCAATCGCTGATCCGGTTTCTGGCCAGCAACTGACTCAGGGGCGGCACTGCCGCCCCTTTTACTCTCCTAAGGCACACCATGAAACTGAAACTCCCCATCCTCTACAAAAAACTACTGATCCTCGCCCTGGTGCTTGGACCGATCTTCTGGCTGGTCTTCACCGAGGATGGTCAGCGCCGCACCGATACCGTGTTGTTGATGCTCTGGGGGGAGGATGAGATCAAGTTCAATCTCAAGGGTCCTGGACGACAATTACACAGAAGCGGAGCTGAAAACCGTCTACCCGGATCTCGACTGGCAGTGCCAAGATCAATCCAGCGACTTTGGTGATCGGCTCTGTGTAACCCGCATCGGCGTCTTCAACGGCATCCCGGCCCGCTATCTGACCCTGTTCTTCCGCGTGGGAAAGGTCAGCGCAGTGAAAATGGTCTACCGGGAGATCTATCACCCGCAACTACTCACGCACCTGCACAGACACCTAGGCAAACCAGCTGAAGAGCGCGCCATCAGCCAGGCGCAGCCGCAACCGGCGAGCCTGATCCACTGGCGTACCGAGCAAGGTGTAGTGGTGGTCAAAAAGCAGCTGCAAAAAGGTGAAGAGGCCGCCCTGCTCTGGCTCTCCGCTGCGCTGGCAACTCAGCACTATCCAACAGCACCAAGCCACGAGCGGGTCAAGTAGTGGGATTTCATCACATATACTGAAAGCAGACCCTACTCATGGAGGCAGGCGCAATGGGCGACCGGAAGCAGCATTGGGAGCAGGTCTACCGCGACAAATCCCCTCTCGAGGTCAGTTGGTACCAGAAAGAACCCAGCCTCTCTCTGGAGCTGATCCGCAACAGCGGCATTCAAAAAGATGATCCCATCATCGATGTGGGGGGTGGTGCCTCGCTGCTGGTCGATCGGCTGCAGCAGACGGGCTACTCACAGCTGTCGGTGCTCGATATCTCCGCCAGGTCACTTGCCTATGCGCAAAGCCGATTGGGAGAGGCGGCCAGGCAGATCGAGTGGCATGAGGTGGATGTGACTGAATTCAGCGCCCCCCACCGCTACGCTCTCTGGCACGACCGAGCAGTATTTCACTTTCTCACCAAGGCAGCCGACCGTGAAAAGTATGTCGAAGTTCTGAACGCATCCCTGCGGCCCAACGGGCATCTGGTGATCGCCGCTTTCGCAATTGGCGGCCCGACCCAGTGCAGCGGCCTGAATATCGTGCAGTATGACGCGGAACGTCTGCTGAATGTGCTGGGTGATGGGTTTCAGCTGCTTGAAGAGCTGTCGGAATCTCATCCCACGCCCGCCGGCAAGCGGCAGGCGTTCTCCTATTTTCATCTGCACCGCTTGTGACTTTCCAACTGCCAGGCAACACCGCTAAGACATCAAAGCCTGAACGCAAACCGTAGCAGAACCGCAACAAAAGATTAATTTTGCTGTAACTCTACCCATCAAGAATGGAAGACGCTAAACACGAGAAAAGGTAGAGCAAAGAATGACCATAGAAAAGCGATACAACCGCCGCATCCCAATCACTTTCGATGTCCAGATCATCCACCGCAATCGCTGCATCACTGCACAGGCCAATGGCACCTCCTCTACCGGCATCTCTCTTCGGGATAAAGCGCTGACCATCCCCACTGGTAGGTTCATCGAGATGAGCTTCAATCTAGGTGCGCACCAATGGCAGGTATTCGGCCTGGTCATCTGGTCCACTCCAGAGCAAATCGGCATCATGTTCCAGTTTCCACAACCCGAGCTATTCGAAACAGTGTTTCAACTCAAGTCGACGCTGGAAAAGATCAGGGAAAACCGACGAGCACCCATTGCCGCTCATAGCCTCCCCTGCTGAAGCCACTTCTGCGGCCTAGTGTCTGAACTGCCGCCAGGAAAGGGCAGGTATTCAGATTCGATGGGGACCGAGCGGACGGCCTCCAAGTGCCTTGCCCTGCAATGTCATCAAGACCAGCCAGCACCGGACTCCGCCAGTTCCCTGGCCAACCTGGATGCATGCGGGCAGCTCAACCCAGCGGTCAGGCGGATCTCAGCCTGGCAAAGATCTCATCCTTCATCTGCGCACGTTGCTTTTTCATCTGTTCAATGTCCAGATCCTCGATCGGCTGGCCGCGCTCTTCGAGCTCCCGAATCTCGTCATCCAGGACGTCATGTTTGTCTACCAACGCAGCAAACTCGGCATCAGCAGCCTTTGCCGCCTCCAGTCTCTCATGAAATTCAGGAAACTCATGGTCGATGTCATGGTGTTCTGAAAGCATGGTTTTTTCCTCTGTTGGGAGTGAGCAGTTCTAGAGTAGCAGCAGCCAAAACGACTGGAATGATCAGGCTCAAGGGAAGCTCATTAGCCTGGCTGAATCACCTGCGGCCAGGTCCACACATAGCTCAAACAGAGGCACTGCCAAGGGTGAAGAGAAAGCAGGCACCGCCATCCGGGCGGTTCTCCGCCGTCAGGCATCCTCCTTGCAGATCCACGATGCGGCGGGCGATAGCCAACCCCAGGCCGGCATGCCCGGTCTGACCAGTTGCAGGGCGACTGCGATAGAAGGGATCGAAGATGTGCGGCAAATCGGCTGCGGCGATGCCGGGGCCACTATCCTCGATCGCCACCGCCACTGAATCTGCGCTCTGCTGAAAGCGGATCCGGATCGTCCCACCCTGCGGAGTGTGGTCAATGGCATTGCTGATCAGGTTATCGAGCAGACGCTCGCTCAGCGCCAGATCGGCCAGCACCAGCGACAGCCCAACCGGTGGTTCCATGCTCAGCTGGATGCCCTTTTCGTCAGCCGACAGGACAAACTTCTGCATCACATCCTGCACCAGTTCCGCCAGTGCCACCGGCTCCAGCTCGGCCCGGGTCTCCCGCGCTTCCAACTGGGCCAGTTCAAACAGCGCCTCTATCATCCGCGTCAACTGCCGACTCTGGCGCAGAGCGATACCGAGATACTCCTGCCGTTCCCCCTCCTGCAAGGTTTCTGCCTTCATCTGCAGGGTCTCCAGGTAACCCTGCAGAGCTGCCAACGGGGTGCGCAAGTCGTGGGAGATTTGCGCCACCAATTCGCGTCGCAGACGGTCCTGCTGTTTCAATTCACCCCACTGATCGATGATGCGATCAGCCATCCCGTCGAAAGTCTGGCCGAGCCGGCCGATCTCGTCGTTCAGCTTGACCGGATCCTCGGCAAATGGCTGGTGACGAGTGAAATCACTGCCCTGAAACTGCTGCATCACCCCGGAGAGCCGCTGCAGGCGACGTGTCAAGCGATGGAACAGCAGCAACCCCGCCAGCAGCCCGAACCCCAGGCTGCCCAGCACCGTCCAAAGGCTAAGGCGAATCAGATAGCTCTCCCGCAAGGTCTGCTCCACCGAGTCGTACTCCTCACCGCGCAACACCACATAGAGGTAGCCCGCCGGCACAGGGGTGACAGAGAAGGCCTTGCGTCGGTCGTGGGAACGGGGGTCGTCCCCCAGCAGCGGGAACCCTTCACCGCGCAGAAAGGCGCGGATCGGCTGCAGATCCACATGCTGCCGCTTCACACGCCCCGGATCAGCGGAGAAGGCGAGGATTTTTCCGGCGCTATCGATCAAGTAGATCTCGATGCTCGGATTGATATCCATGTAGGCACTGAAGGTGGTTTTAAGTGCCTGCCGGTCGAGCTCGCCCGCCGCCACCAGCTTCCGATCGGCAACGATCCGCTGCGCTAGATCGCTATTGAACTGCTGGTTGAGCTGCTGCAGATAGCGCTCTGTCACCACTGAGGTGATCAGGCCGTAGAGCAGGCCTATAACCAGAAAGATCGCCACCAAAGCGGCGGCCAGGCGCGCATAGAGGGTTCGCAACATGCTGCCGGGCCTCAGCCGCTGTCATCAGCGAACTTGTAGCCAACGCCCCAGACGGTCAATACATAGCGGGGCTTGGAGGGCTCACTCTCGATCTTCGCCCGCAACCGGTTGATGTGGGAGTTGACGGTGTGCTCATAGCCCTCGTGATTGTAACCCCAGACCTGATCGAGCAGCTGCACCCGGCTGAAGACCCGCCCCGGCTGACGCGCAAAAAACAGCAGCAGATCAAACTCCCGTGCGGTCAGCTCAACCGCCCGGCCATCGACCTGCACACCCCGCCGCACCACATCGATCTGTAGCCCACCGCAGCGGATCTGTTCCTCGACCGGCGATTCATCCCGTTGCTGGCTAAGCGCATCGACCCGCCGGAACAGCGCCTTGATGCGCGCCAGCAGCTCGGCAATGCTGAAGGGTTTGCTGAGATAGTCATCCGCCCCCATCTCCAGTCCCAGCACCCGATCGAGTTCGCCCGACTTGGCGGTGAGCATCAGGATCGGCAGATAGTCGCCCGACTGGCGCATCTGGCGGCAAAGGCTCAGGCCATCGGTATCGGGCAGCATCAGGTCGAGCACCACCAGCTGATAATCGCCACCATTGAAGCGCTGCATCGCTGTCGCACCGTCCCCGGCAATGTCGGCATCGCAGCCGATATCGTTCAGGTGCGACCGCACCAGCCGGGCGATATCGGGTTCATCTTCAACAATCAAGACTCTGCGACGCATCGGGTCTGCGCTCTGTTGCGATTTTCAGAAGTGATCATAGCAGTTGCCAGGCGACGCCCCCTCCAACCGGAGGGGGTATTGCGGGCCGCTCCTGCTACATTCCGCCCTTCTTCTCTGACATTCCCATGGGGCTCTCCGACATCATCTTCTGCTCCTGCATACCCGACATCGATTTGTCTCCCATCTGATCATGCATGCCTTGCGCCTGCATCGGCGTCTCTCCCATCTTGCCCTGCATGCCCTCTGACTGCATCTGTTTGTGCGCCATCATGCCTTTATCATCCATCATCCTCGTGCCAGAATGGGATATCTGCTCGCTCATTTCCGCGGCAGTGGTCGCTGCCGCCTGCAAAATCAAGGCACAACCGAGGCTCAAAACCACTCTGTTGATAAAAATAGTCATCGTCTTATCTCCTCCAGGAAAAGTCGGTGGGGAACACCCCGCACCACGTTCGGAGGAAATTAAAGCCGATGCAGATCTCGCCTGAGTCACGTAAATTTCACGAAAAGCTCACACTCTCCGGTTTTCGGCAGAGAGGGGGGGACTGGGTTGACAATCCAGGTAGCCACGGCCCTGAGCCGATAAGCGATCAAAACCCCAAATTCTCTTGATCTAAACCGCCCATTTTGAGCAAAAATATGACAAAATTAGCGCACTATTTTTTACGATTCTGCGGCAACATCCCTTTGCCAGCAGCAATCCCAACCTTCCACATCCATCAACACCAGCCACTGTAGTCAAACCATGGAACTGCGAAACATCAATCAGATCGAAAACGCCACCCAGCCCGGTCGCCCTGAACTGTTTCGGCTCGGCACCGCGCTCGTGTTTATCGTCGCTGTGATGCTCTACTCCGGCATCACCACCGGCGATCTGCCCGGCGGCCTCATGCTCATCGCCGCGGCGATGATCGGCGGCTACATGGCGATGAACATCGGCGCCAACGATGTGGCCAACAATGTCGGTCCGGCAGTGGGCTCCCGCGCCCTGACGCTGAGCGGGGCAATCGTCATCGCCGTGATCTTCGAGGGGGCCGGCGCCCTGATTGCCGGTGGCGAGGTGGTCGGTACCATCAAGAAGGGAATCATTGATCCGAGTCAGATCGCCAACACCGACACCTTCATCTGGCTGATGATGGCGGCGCTGCTGGCCGGCGCGATCTGGCTCAACATCGCCACTGCGTTGGGCGCTCCGGTCTCCACCACCCACTCCATCGTCGGCGGGGTACTGGGCGCCGGCATCGCCGCCGGCGGCATGGATATCGCCAACTGGGGAAAGATGGGACAGATCGCCGCCAGTTGGGTGATCTCACCTGTACTCGGCGGCATCATCGCCGCCGCCTTCCTCTACCTGATCAAGCGCACCATCACCTACCAGCAGGATATGCTCAGCGCGGCAAAGCGGATGGTACCGATACTGATTGCCCTGATGGCTTGGGCATTCGCTACCTATCTGGTGCTAAAGGGGCTGAAGAAGGTCTGGAAGGTCGACTTTGTCACCGCCGGCCTGATCGGCACCGCGCTCGCCGCCAGCATCTACGTCTTTGTCCGCCCAATCGTGCAACGGGCTGCAGACAAGCTGCCGATGGAGAAAGCGAGCGTCAACAAACTCTTCACCACTCCACTGATCTTCGCCGCCGCACTGCTCAGCTTCGCCCATGGCGCCAACGACGTGGCCAACGCGGTCGGACCACTGGCAGCGATCAACGAAGCAATCCTTGGTGGAGCCGTCTTGGATAAGGCCGCCATCCCACTCTGGGTGATGATGGTGGGCGCCATCGGTATCGCCGTTGGGCTGATGCTCTACGGCCCCAAACTGATCCGCACCGTCGGCTCCGAGATCACCGAACTGGACCAGATGCGCGCCTTCAGCATCGCCATGGCCGCCTCCATCACCGTAATCATCGCCACCCAGATGGGGCTGCCTGTCTCCTCTACCCACATTGCGGTAGGTGCGGTGTTTGGCGTTGGCTTTCTGCGCGAGTTTCTGAAGAGCAGCTACGCCAAGATGGTGGCGGAGATCGAGGAGCACCACCACGGCAGGGATGAGGCGGAGGTTACCAAGTTCCTGCAGGCTTTCAAGAAGGCATCGGTTCCCACTAAGGGACGAATGCTACAGCAGCTGAAGGAGCATTCGGCCAAGGCAGATCTCTCGAAAAAGGAACGCAAAAGCCTGAAGCGGGTCTACAAGACTGAGCTGGTGAAGCGCTCTAATCTGCTGAAGATCGTTGCCGCCTGGCTGATCACCGTGCCAGTCTCCGGCATCATGGCAGCAATGATCTTCTTCACCCTGCGCGGCATGCTGATGCCCTGATTCTCCCCCTCCGTGCCATCAGGCCAACCACATGGCCTGGTGGCATGAAACTTCCCGCCCTGCTTTATCCCCATCACAGGTACGCCCTATTTTTCCTCGCACTAGGTTATGATTCCCCCTCCATAGTTGAGGGACCCGCATGGATCACAGCCCACTGAATGATGTCCTGGTGCTGCTCGCCTGCTCGGTGGGGGCGGTCGCCATCTTCCGCCGTTTTCATCTGCCGCCGATCCTCGGCTATTTAATGGTCGGGGTGCTCACCGGCAGCCACGCCCTCGGCTGGGTACCGGATGGCGAGGCGATCCATCTGCTGGCCGAGGTGGGAGTGGTGTTCCTGCTCTTCATGATCGGCCTGGAGATCTCCATCCCGCATCTGCTGGCGATGAAGAGCACAGTGCTGGGGCTGGGCAGCGCCCAAGTTCTGATCACCCTTGGCCTTGCCGGGGGCATCGCCTGGTATCTGGGGGTGGAGTGGCAGGGGGCGCTAATCCTCGGCGGCATCGTCGCCCTCTCCTCCACTGCAATCGCCACCAAGCAGCTGATCGAACAGCTGGAGATGCAATCACGCCATGGCCGCATCGCGCTCGGCATCCTGCTATTTCAGGATCTGGCGGTAGTGCCCTTCCTGGTGCTGATCCCGATCCTCGCCGATCCCGGCGGCGGCTCCATGCTGCAACCGATGCTATGGGCCCTGGCCAAGGCGGCATTCGCCTTCGCCCTGATGTTCGCGCTCGGCCACTGGGCGCTGAGGCCGCTGTTTCATATGGTGGCTGGGGCCCACTCCATCGAGCTGTTCACCCTGACCATCCTGTTGGTCTCCCTGGCTGCCGCAGCACTCACCTACCAGCTCGGGCTGTCCCTGGCGCTGGGGGCCTTCCTTGCCGGGATGATGCTGGGCGAGACCGAGTACCGACATCAGGTCGAGGCCGAGGTGCGCCCCTTCCGTGACGTACTGATGGGACTCTTCTTCATCTCAGTGGGCACCCAGCTCGATCTGATGGTGCTGCCGGAGATCTGGCACTGGGTGGTGCTGATCACCCTTGGTTTGATCCTCGGCAAGGCAGCCATCGTGATCGCCATCACGCACTTTGGCGGCCACGAGTTCGGCGTCGCCCTGCGCAGCGGCCTGGTGCTCGCCCAGGGTGGTGAATTTGGCTTCGCCCTCATCACCCTTGGCATCGCCCAGGGGCTGTTCAGCAGCGAGGTCACCCAGCCCGTGCTGGCCGCCATCGTCCTCAGCATGATCCTGGCGCCGCTGATCATCCGCCACAACGGCACCTTCGCCAAACAGGTCTGCGCCAACTACCTGGGGCGGCGGATGGCGCAGGCACAGAACCTCTCCCAGGCGAGCGACGAGCTCTCCGGCCATGTGATCGTCTGCGGCTTCGGCCGCATCGGCCAGAATCTGGCCAGCTTCCTCAAAGAGGAGGGCTTCGACTATGTCGCGCTGGACCTCGACCCGGTACTGATCCGCGAGGCCTGGGAGGCAGGTGAACAGGTCTTCTACGGCGACAGCCGTAACGCCGAGATCCTGCACAGCGCCGGTATCGAGCGGGCGCGGGCGCTGGTGGTGACCTTCCACGACCACCACCTCAGTGAACAGATCATCCATACCGCCCGCAAGGTCTCAGCCGAGATCATGATCGTCGCCCGCACCCACGACGACCACCACCTGGAAGATCTGGAGCAGGCGGGTGCCAACGACGTGGTGCCCGAGTCGATCGAGGCCAGCATGATGCTCGCTGCCCACACCCTGCGCCATCTCGACGTGGATAAGGGCGAAATCGACGAGCTGATCGAAAAGGCCCGCGCCGACCACTACAGCCGACTGCGCGGCTACTTCCACGGCGAATCCTTCGAAGACCAGGTCGAGGAGGAGGACCACTTCCACCGCCACAGCCTGGTGCTGACCGAGCAGTGCCGGGCGGTGGGCAGACGCATCGGCGAACTGGGGCTGGCGTCCCATGATATCGAGGTGATCGGCCTGCGCCGCCACGGTATTCACGGCGAAACGCCAGACCCTGAGATCATCCTGCAGGCCAACGACACCCTGATCATCCAGGGACCGCCGAAAAAGCTGGAGCATGCTGAGGAGATTTTGGTGCGCGGTTGATGCGTTCACAGTCTCATTGCCACCCGCCAGAACCAGCAGTTGCAGGCATTGGAACTCAATAGCGCCTCAGCTACCATCTCTTAGTTCTTGGAATGATGCGCAAAATGTCAGGAGAAACGATCATGCTTTTTGAGGCGTTGATCTGGTCCATTCCGGCCGGGCTGATCCATTTTGCGGTCATGGGGGCGCTCTACGGCAATCCTTTTATCGACACTCTGGCCGATCTCTGGCTGAGAGAACTAATTCCAAGTTGATGGCCTCCAGGCGGCCTTGATACTAGGCCTGCTTTTCGGCGCACTGCGGGTCTATCCACGCTTTTGGAATATGTGGATCCAGTCCACCTATCCGATGCAGCTGCTGCGGATTGAGTTTGTGAATGGCCTGATCGGCACGCTGGTGATCACGATCAGCCTGGAACTGCTCCTCTAATGCTGCGCATATCAAACCAGGTCACAATCCCCCTGGAGGAGATCGAACTGAGCGCGATCCGCGCCCAGGGAGCCGGCGGGCAGAACGTCAACAAAGTCTCCAGTGCAGTGCATCTGCGTTTCGATATCGCCCAGTCGTCCCTGCCTGACTTCTACAAACAGCGGCTGCTGACGCTACGCGACCGGCGCATCAGCAGCGAGGGGATCATCGTCATCAAGGCACAGCGTTTTCGCACCCGGGAGAAGAACCGGACCGATGCGCTGGAGCGGCTACGCGAGCTGATCTGCAGCGTGGCGGTGGTACGTAAGAAGCGTATCGCAACCAAGCCGAGCAAAGGCGCCCGGCAGCGGCGTCTCGATGAGAAGTCAAAACGGGGCAAGCAGAAGTCGTTGCGGCGCAAGGTGGAGCATTGACCCCACCCTACTCCGGGCTGTTTGGCGGATCGAGATCCTCCAGCGGGGTCTCCACCTCCACCTCCACCTCCTGCAGCCACTCCTCCAGCATCTTGACATGCAAAGCCTCCTCCTCAACCATCTCCTGGGCCTGCCAGCGCACGTTGACATCCGGCGAGGTCTCGGCCACCTGCAAGTAGAAATCCCGCCCACGGATCTCGTTAAACAGGGCGATCTGCAGCGCCTGGGCAGTGTTCATCAGGTAGTGGGCCTCCTCCATGCAGGAGGATTCGGGGCTACCTGGGCAGGTCCACTTGAACTCCCAAGGGGAGATCTCCGGCAACTCTAGCCCTTCTGCCCGCACCCGGACCTGGTTTGCGTGCTCCTGACTGAAACCCGCCATGCGCCGGAATAGCTCCGCCACCTGCGGATTGTTATGGATCTCCATGCTGTCGGCCAGCTCTTCATAGTGCTCCACCGAGGCCTCTTCCAGCTCCAGCGCATGGGCCAGGAACTCCACCAGCGACTCGATGATCCGGGATTGATCACTGCTCATACTAGAAATTCCTCTTCGAGTCGGGCCAGCGCGCTCATCACCTGATTTTCCAACTGCCAGACTGGCAGCTCACCCTTGTAGATCAACCCGGTGGAGCGGCCATCATCGGCCTGGATAATCCGTGCCGCCTCCACCGGATCATCCACCGGCACCCCATCAAAGGGATGGACCTGCTGCTTCCACTCACGCTGCTCAGGGCGGAAAGTGACACAGCTGCTCAACACCTGCACAAAGGCGAAGCCCCGATGCTGGATCGCCTCCACGAACAACCGCGTCAGCTCGGCCGGATCGCCAGAGTAGCCACGGGCGATAAACCCCGCTCCTGCCGCCAGGGCGATCGCCGCTGGCTGAAAGCTAGGGATGCCGGTGCCGTGGGGGGTCATCTTGCTAGAGAGCCAGTCGGGCCGGGTGGTGGGCGAAGCTTGCCCCTTGGTCATGCCATAGACCTCGTTGTCCATCACGATGTAGGTGATGTCCATATTGCGCCGGCAGGCGTGCAGGAAATGATTGCCGCCGATCGAGAAGCCATCGCCATCACCGCCAGCGGCGATCACCGTCAGATCGGGGCGCGCCGCCTTGAGGCCAGAGGCGAGCGCCAGCGCGCGGCCATGTACGCCGTGAAAACCGTAGCTGTCGAGATAGGCGGGCAGGCGAGAGGAGCAGCCGATACCGGAGACCAGCGCCACCTGATGTTTCGGCAACCGCAGATGGGCCAGTGCCCGGGTCAGCGCAGCCAGCACCGCGAAGTCGCCACAGCCCGGACACCAGACCGGCTTGATCGCCGATTTGTAGTCTTTCGCCTTGAGTGCAGGCACGCTCATCTCAGCCTCCCGATCCACCGATCTCATCCAGTGCGCGCAGGATCCGTCCTGGCCGCAACGGCAAGGGCCCAGGCTGGGCCAGCGAGTGGGCAGAGTCCGGCAACGCCCCCTCGGCCCGCAGATAATGATAGAGCTGGCCGGAGTGGTTCTGCTCCACCACCAGAATCTGCTCCACCCCCTTTAGGGCCTGATGCAACGCGGCACTCTGCAGCGGCATCAGCAGGCGCAGTGCGATCACCCGCAGCACCTCCCCCTGCTCCTCCAGCCGCCGCACCGTATCTAACACCGCCCCGTTGCTTGAGCCCCAGGTGATGATGCAGCGTGGCCCGCTGCCGCGGATCTCCGCCCAGGCTTCGCCAAAGTCGAACTCCGCCAGCTTCTGCGCACGCTTGGCGAGCTGTTCGCGATGATCCACCGCCATGCTGGAGGGGGTTCCCTGGCGGTTGTGCTCCAGGCCATCGGCGGTATACATGCCGTCCGGGGTGCCCGGCAGGGTCATCGGTGAGATACCCGTCTCGCTAACCTGATAACGCAGATAATCATCCGCCGGCCGCGTCTCCACGCGTCGGCTCAACCCTAGCTCAACTGCCGCTGGCGGCGATACCACCGCCCGTGACTGCCCGAGGGATTGGTCGGCAAGCACCAGGGATACGGTCTGTAGATGCTCCGCCAGCTGTACCGCCCACTGGGTGGTGAAGACGCAGTCCACGATCGACAGGGGCGCCAGCACCAGATGGGGCGCATCCCCATGCATCCCGTAGAGGGCGATATTCAGATCGGACTGCTCCGACTTGGTGGGGATGCCGGTGGAGGGCCCACCGCGCATCACATCGACCACAGTCACCGGGGTCTCACTCATCACCGCCAGCCCCAATCCCTCCATCATCAAGCTCAGCCCCGGCCCCGAGGTGGCGGTAAGCGACGCCACCCCGCCAAAGGAGGCGCCGATGATCATGTTCACTGAGGCCAGCTCATCCTCCGCCTGCAGCAGCGAGCCGCCAAGCTGTTCCAGCCGTGGCGCCAGCCACTCCAGCATCTCGCTGGCCGGGGTGATCGGGTAAGCTGCGACAAAGCGCACCCCACCACGCAGCGCTCCCAGCGCACAGGCCTGGTTGCCGCTGAGGTTCCAGCGCTCTTCTTGAGGCTCTTCTGAAGGCGGTGAAAAACGCGCCTGCAACGGCTGAGCATAACCGAATTCGAGAGCCGCCAGCGCTCCCGCCACCACCCGCTCCCCCTTGGGACCGAGGATGCGATTCAGCGCCTGCTGAAGAGAGGCAAGCGAGAGGCCGACGACCCGCCCTGCGGCCCCCAGAGCCACCATATTGATGCGCCCTCCTTCGAGGCTGGCGGCGAGCTGCTTAAACGCCACAGGCTGGAATTGCGCACCGTTGCCACGCAGCTGCAACGGCACCTCACCAACCGCCGGATCAGCCAGAATCAGGCTCTGCTCAGTAAGCGGGATCTCATCGGCAAAACGCTCAGCATTCCTCCAGTCGAGGGCCAGCAGCAGGTCAAATCTATCCCCCATGCAATCAACCGCCGAGGGGGAAAAGCGCACCATCGCCGCCGACTCACCACCACGGATCTGCGGTCCTGCCGAACGCATCATCACTCCCTGCAGACCGGCCAGCGCCGCCGCTTCCAGCAGGATGCGCCCGGTCGTGACAGCACCGCTGCCACCGGAGCCGGTGATGGCGATCGAGAAACTCCGAGTTCTGTTGCTGGCATTCATCCTATCGGTCCAATCTATCGTCCTCTCCTGCATTCAATGATAGGCGAGCCAGCAAGCGGATCCTTGGGCTAGATCAACTGCGGCTGACCAAGGTAACGGGATCGGTTTATGATGGGCGCCCGCTTTCAACCGAGCAGCAGAGAAGGAATCGGTGTTGTTATGTGTGGTTTCTCAGGCATTCTGTTTCACAGCGAGTCGATCAGAGATCGCTTCCCGCCAGCGCTCAATGGCTTTCGCCAGGCTGCCCGGCGCATCGCACACCGCGGCAATACCGAACACCGGGAACAACTGAGTGAACGCTTCTGGCTGAGCCACTACCGGCTGGCGTTCCAGGATATCAGCGCCGGCCAGCAGCCGATGCCAAGCCACGACAGGGAACATCTGATCCTCTTCAATGGCGAAGTCTACAATCACCTGCAGTTGCGCGACGCGATCGTGCGCCAGAGCGGCATCCGCTTCAAGACCCGTAGCGATACCGAAACCCTGATTGAGGGCTGGAAGGCCTTCGGCGAGGTGTTTTTCGAGCAACTCGAGGGCGAGTACGCGTTTGTGATCCTGGCCCGCAACGGCAGCGGCTTTATCGCCCACCGCGACCGTTTCGGCGTCAAACCGCTGTTTCTGCACGCCGACGGCATCGACAGCCGCACCTTCGCGAGCTTCTCCCCAGAGTACAGCTTCAGCAGCGGAATCCTGGAGTTCGCCAGCGAGATCAAGGGCATTACCTCTCCAAAACGCTGGAACCGGGATGGGCTACTGCGCCAGTTCGTCGGCCTGTTCGAGCCGATCTGCACCCCCTTTGAGCAACTGATCCAGATCCCTCCTGGCGCCATCCTGCGAGCACGGCGCAATGGCGAGGCTTTCAACTGTACGCTACGCACCGCCACCACACCGATCCGCCAATCCGTCCGCGGCAGTCGACTGGCCTGCGAGGATGAGTTCGAGCAGGCCTTCAGCCAGTCGGTGCAGGAGCGGCTGCTGAGCGATGTGGAGTTGGGGGTCTACCTCAGCGGCGGGGTCGACTCCAAGGCGGTCGCCTTCGAGCTGGGCCGGCTCACCGGGCGCGAGCAGCCGATGAAAACTTCACCGTCGGTTTCAAACAGGCCGGTTACGATGAATCAGAAGAGGCGCTGCGTTTTGCCCGTCATCTCGGGTTCAATCCCCACCTGGTACGGATCGACGGCACAGCGCTCGACTACGCCTATCCACTAGCGGTGCAGAACAGCGAGCTGGTGCAACCCTTCACCAACGGCGCCGCCAAATGGTGGCTGAGCCGCTTCACTCGCCAGTATGTACACGGTGTACTCACCGGTGACGGTGCCGACGAGCTGCTCTGCGGCTACCCCAGTTACCGCTACGCCAACTGGTGGCGATTTGTGATGCGCGGCCGCGGGCAGGCCGAGACCCGCGGCGAGATTCTGCAGCTGCTGGAGAGAATACCCCTCGGCACACGGGGACGGGACCAACTCTACAACGGGCGTTTCGCCGCCCACAGCAAGAACCCCTGGCTGGCTGGATCGAGTGCGGCCGGCAGCGGCCAAGACTTTGTCGACAGCATCCGCCTGCTCGGCGTGCCCCATCCGCTGTTCGGCCAGATCCAGGCGATCACCCAGGCGCTGCTCGGGGATGAGGCGGAGAGCTGGCTGGCTAGCCAAGCCAGCTCGATCCAGAGCTGGTTTGGCGCCGGACTGGCGATCAACGACGCCCTCTGTGCCCCCGACAACGCCCTGCTGGTGTGGCAGAACTACTTCGCAAAGACTCATCTGCCGGTGCTGATTCTCAACTGGGTCGGCGACCGGATGGAGATGGCCAATACCTTGGAAGGCCGCACACCATTTCTCTCCGGGCACATGCGCCGACTGATCCACGCCCTGCCCGATCACGCCTTGGTCAGCGGTCTGCGCGACAAGGTGCTGTTACGCCGCAGCTACGCGCGTCGGTTTCCGCCGGAGTTTGCCCAGACGCCGAAAAAGCAATTCAACGCTCCCTTCCTTGACTCGGCGCAGTTGATCAAGCGATTCAACAGCGACCGGGTTTTCGAGCTGTGCGGCCTGACGGAGGGGCTCCGACTCCAGGGGCTGCTGGACCAGGCCAAGGCAGTTGAGACGCAGGATCCGTTCCTGGCGACGCACCTTCGCTCGGCTCACCAGACCGCGATCTGTCTCAGTATCGTTCATCAGAGTATCGTTAAGGGTGAGCAGATCGAGCAGGATCCTGAATTCGAGCAGCATTACCTTGCGCAGGGTGGTCCTGTATGACGGCCGGTTTTTCGCTAGCCGCGCTTCATCGAACTGTTCAATCCTCATTCTCATCCTCCGGTAGTTCGTGGCAGAGGTTACAGCCGATCGGCTCACCCCGAGCGATATCAACTATCTCATTATCTTCTATCTCATAGTGACGAGCTGCAGCAGCCGCGGAGAGCACAGTTCCCAACAGATCGGCACCATGACAGCTGCGACAGGCGTCAGGGTCATCCTTGAAGAACTCCTTGTGCTCATGGTCGGTCCAGCGCATGTCACCCCGGTTGTGCATGCCATGCGGACCGCCTAGTGTCATCGGCAGACTGCCCGGTTCATGGCAAGTCTCGCATTCGATGATGGTGCCGCTGTGGCCCTGCAACTGGGTGGCAGTCACATTGTCGTTGGCATTCGGCATCGGGTTGGGAAAGATCGCATGGGTGCTACCGTGGCAGCCCTCGCACATCACTCCACCGTGGCCCGTACTCAGGCGATAGAGAGGCTGGTTCTCGGTGAAGCGTGAAGCGGGCGAACGGATCGGCTCTGCAGTGATGTCGTCGCTGCGGTAGGCCTGCAACAGACGAATCCCATCTGGCGCCACGATCAGCCCCTCACCCTCATGGTTCGGATTGAGCGCATCACCGGTATGGCAGGAACCACAGCCCGGTTCGCTGCCCCAGGGCACCCGCTTGCTCAAGTCGGCTCCCTCCGGATAGGGGGTATGCGGGAGGTTTTCGGTGAAGTCATCGCCCACCTGAACCATGCTGCCGTGACAATCCTGGCAGACCACCCCGCCAGCCGCCATGGCACCGCGCAGACACTGGGTGTTCTTACCCGGGTGACACTGGTAACAGGTCGCCTGTAATACATCAGCGGCCTCATCCAGGGTGCGCTCACCCGGCAACGGCATCTGCGGAAAGAGTGGCTCATCAGCAAACATCAGCTCACCGTGATGCTGATGCATCGCCCGCGACATCGAAACATGGCTGGTCTGCTGACGACCGCCAGACTCCGGATCATCATCCACCGGCCCCTGCTGTGCCAGATCGAGAGCCGGCGAGTAGTGGCACTGGGAACACTGCACCGGCCGTTGATTATCGAGATCGGTGCCATGTTTGGTGTCGTGCAGCCGCAGGATGTTGATCTTGGCAGCGTTGTTGTGCTTCTCCGGCCCGGGGATCTCACCATCATTGAGTGCCTGACTCACATAGTCGAAGGAGACCGATGCAAAGTCGGCAGCAACACCACTATAGCCATCATCGGTGGTGCCATGGCAGTTGACGCAATCCGCCTCGGAAGCCACCGGCACCACGATATCGGTGCTGGCGAAGATCCTCACCTGTTGCCTTGTCGACGGCGGTGATTGTCATCAGCGGATAGGCGTTAGAACGTCCCTGATCATCGATCGGTAGGAGCGGAATGCCATCTGCGGCAAACCAGTTCACGCCTTCGATGGTGGTGCCAAACGGCAGCGCGGCAAAGAAGGGCAGATCCCGATCAAAGCGCTTGAACGCCTGCGGCTGATTCGCATTGTAGGGATCAGAGATGCCTGGCATCGCCTGTTGATGCACCACCAGGTTGCCCAGCGCCAGCTCCATCAGATCCGGCACCGGCAACCCCAGATCGGGCGGCAGATGCTCAAAACCCGAGAGGATGCTAAGGCCATTATCAAACGGATAGAGTGTCCCATAACCCCCATAGGCCAGCGTATTGGCGTCCTGAATCTCCCAGAAGTTGCTCTTATAGACCTCACCGTTCTGGCTGGTGGTATTTATCGAACCCGCACCCACCGGATCGTTGGCACTGCTGGTCGCCACATAGGTCAGCTCGAGCTGGGTATCGTCGAGGATCTCCGGCGGCTGCCCCTCCACCCCCTTCTTGACCACCTGGGCATGAACCACATTGAATGGCGGCAGAATGCTGAACACCTGGTAATCGAGATCAGCGCAGTGCATGCCAAGATCGTTGGCAGAGATAACAACCAGATCACCATCGATCGGCTGACCTCCGCCACCACCACCGCCCACGGAACCATCACCAGTAGTGAGCAGCAGGTCGTCAAA